>VBGV01000181.1 GCA_005880755.1 Chloroflexota bacterium | reverse complement strand
CGTAGCGCCGGTCCCCGGTCCCGATGACCACGATCTGCAGGCCAAGCTGAATCAGCTCCGGCATCGCCTGCTCGATGAGGTCGAAACCCTTCACGTCGTAAAAGCGCGAGACGATCGCGCAAACGGGCCTTTTGACGTCCTCGAGGCCGAGCTCGGCCCGCAGCGCCGCCCGACACAGAGCCTTGTTCTGCGGCGCCTCCGCGGAATAGTGATGCGTGATGTTGGGGTCGCGCTGCGGGTCGAAGATCTCGTAGTCGATCCCGTTCAGGATTCCGTGCAGCTTCTGCGTGTTTCGCCGCAGCAGCTCATCCAGGCCTTCGCCGTATTCCGGCGTCTGGATCTCCTTTGCGTACCGCTCGCTCACGGTATTCACGACATCAGCGAAGTGAATGCCGCGGCCCAAGAAGTTCACGACGTTGTCGAGCCCGGGTATGCCGAGCTGGATCAGTCCCCACTCCTGCAGCCCGGCGAGCACCAGGGCCCCGAACCCGAAGACGCCCTGGGCAGACAGGTTGTGAATCGTCAGCGTCGTGGCGATGTCGCTGTACGAATCGCTGTCGTACACGCGGTCCAGGAGGTTCGGGATGAGCGCCCCGTACCAGTCGTGGGCGTGGATGACGTCGGGGAAGAAGTCCAGGGCCGGCAGCATCTCGAGCACGGCCCGGCAGAAATAGACCGAGCGCGCGTCGTCATCGCCAAAACCGAACATGCCATCGCGGTCGTACAGCGCCGGGCAATCCACGAAATACACGACCATCTCGCCCATCCGGCCCTCGAAGATCGTCGCGGGCATCTTGTCCGTGCCGAGCGGCACCTGCAGGTCGCTCACGACGGGCCGGAGACCATAGCGGCCGATGTCGACTTGCCGGTAGCGGGGTAGGACCACGCGCACGTCGTGGCCCAAACGGCGAAGCTCCTTGGACAGCGCGGCGGCCACATCCGATACGCCGCCGAGCTTGGCGAACGGCGCGAGCTCCGCCGTCGCCACCAGCACCTTCAGATGCTGCGCCTGTGGCACCTCCACCTCGGTGGCCTGGCCGGGAACACGAAGACCGAGCGCACCCGAAGGAGGCACGACCTCGATATCGCGGCCTTCCCGGCTTACGACCAGCGCCAGCTCGAAAGCATCGCCTGGCCGCTTGGCGAGCTGCCGAAACGGAATCGCAACTGAGAAAGGATCATCGACGTCCCAGCTCGACTCGGCGGCCGCCTTCGTAAGCGGATCGACGACCTTCGCCACCGTGACGGTGGCGCCTTGCGCACGCGGTGTGATGCGGACCACGAACGCCGGCTCGAAACCGAGCTCGCCCAGCGCGGCCGCGGGCAGCGGAAGATCGAGGTCGCCGCGACCGTCGATCGCCGGTGCTCCGGAGCAGTAGAGCCAGAACTCGATGTTCTGCGCTTCGAGCTCCTGACCGGATCGAGGAGAGTCGATCCGGAAGTACATCTTCTCCTCGTCGTTGCCGTACATGACGCGCTCGACGACGCCGGCGGGCCGGTGCAGCGCGCCGAAACCTGACCCGACCAGGTAGTAGCCAGCCTTCGCCCACACCGGGTCGTTACGCGACTGGGGACTGATCGACGTCAAAGGGATGACCCGCTCGGGAGTGGGCGCGCGCTTGATGATCGGCTGGAACAGGCGGGCGGGCGCGCGAGCGCCCATCAGCTTGTAGACGTTGCGCAGGTGCAGGCGAAACTGGTTGTCCCAGATCGGGTCCATGCCCGAGTCGTGTTTGCGGCTGAACCACCAGAACCAGTCGCTGCCCTCGGTGATCAGGATCTCTCGCCACGCGAGCGCGGCCTGCTGCGACTCCTTCGGCCTCTGCTGCGACTGCGCATCGAGCCAGTCGCGCGTTTCGGCGAGCAGGTCCCACGCGATGTTGTGCTCGGGGTCGCCGATCCACGTGTCGAGGCTGGCGCCGATCCAGCTGCCCGTGTGCAGGTGGTGGAGCAGCTGCTGTGGAGGGTGCTCCGCGAGGAAGTCGGAGACCGTGGTCGTGACGATGTCGGCGCTCGATTCGAGCTCGGTGTACAGCGCGTTGAGGAAATCGTGTCCGTCCCGCGGGTAGAACTCCCATGCGTTCTCCCCGTCGAGTGCGATCACGGCCAGGAAATCGCGGTCGCCCTGCACGTCTCTGATCCGGCGCAGGCGCCCGATCAAGTCCCGCGCCGCGTCGACCGACGACGTGCGCTGGTAGTCGAAGCCGATCACGTTGGAGAGCTGCGAGTCGCGGAAAACCATCGAGACCGAGCCGCCCTCGCGCGCCACGCGCTTGGGCTGGTACAGGTTCTCGTCGCGGTTGAACTGGCCTTCGATTGACCGGGAGAGCACCTCTTCGTCGCTGATCATCCAGTCGAGCCTGGCCTTTTCAGCGAGCCCGATGACCGCTTCGCCGACCGCCATCTCCGAAGGCCACATTCCCTTCGGCCTGGTTCCGAGCATGCGCTCGAACAAGCCCATGCCCAGCTCGATCTGGCGCTCGGCGTCCTCACGGTGCGAGAAATGCCGCTCGGGGAGCTGGATCTGCGGGTTGGCGCTGCGGGCCGAGTCGACGTGACAGATGAGTGGAAGGATCGGATGGTAGTAAGGAGAGAAGGTGAGCTCGGCCTGCCCGCGCTCGGCCAGCTCACGGTACTTCGGGATGACGCTCCGTATCCTCTCCGCCTGCGCCGCGAACAGGATTGCTTTGTCCTGTTCGGTGAAGTCGCGGTCCTTGCGCTTCAGCTCCGCCAGCCCCCGATCGTTCTCGACCCAGACCGGGTCGCACCAGGCGAGGTTGAACCACACCTGGAGGTCGCGGATGTCGGCCATGGTGAACTGGGCATCCAGAGCACGTGACGCGAGCTCGAGGTACCGCGGTGACTGCTGGACCCGCAGTGCTCGCGGCGACTCGCGCATCCAGCGCAGGACGAAGTCGCGCTCCTCGGTCGACAGGTCGCCGGCGGCGCGCTGGCTCAAGTTGAGGAAGAGGTCGACCGACTCCTCTTTGCCGTAGTCCTCGATCTGCGCGAGCAGGGAGGGCACGAGGTTGAAGGTCGCCCGCACCTTCGGATAGCCGTCCAGCAGCGCGGGCATCTTGAAGTAGTCCTTGGCGGAGCGGAGGCGGACCCAAGGCAGCAGGTAAGTACTCGTGAGGTCGTCCTTGTAGTAGGGCTGGTGCATGTGCCAGACGAAGGCGACATGGAGTGGCTTCATTAGCTCAGTCCAATGATCGCAGCGTCATGAGTCGGACCACGCTTTGATCAACGCCTGGGAACCGCTGCACGGATTACCCTGGGCGGCTTTCGGGGCGCGGGTTCCGCCGGCCGGCTGACCGCCTGGCGCTCGGCCGCGAAGTCGATCCGCAGCATCAGCTGGCCGATCACCTTCGGCCACAGGTAATCGCGCGCCGTCACCCTGCCTCGCCTCCGGAGATGGGCAGCCAGTCGTGGCTTCTCCTTTAATGCAGCGAGCTCGGTGACGATTTCAACCGGATCGTCGGTCTCGACGACCACGGAATTCCGGTAGGCCTCGGCGTAGTCCTCGCCCGTGGCACCGGTGACCGCGATGCCCCCCGCCGCCATGACCTCGAGTCCCACGAGCCCGAACGGCTCGTGGCCGGAGTTCGCGAGCACCGCGTCGCAGGCCGAGTACATCAGCGGGACCAACGAGTCATCCAGGAAGGTGGTGAGATTGATGACGTCGGTGCCGTTCGTCGCGGTCAGGAGAGTGATCAGCTCCGCCGCGTTGGCGGGCGAGGCGCTGTTGCGAACGACCAGGCCCTGGTTGATCGCATGGCCGATCACCTCGGCGCCGTGCGGCTCTCGGCCACCGCGCATGAGGAGCTTCACTGAGCGGCCGCGCCGCTTGAGAAGCGCCGCCGCCGAGACCGCCATCAGCCAACGCTTGTCGGGATCGAAGCGGCCGATCTTGAACCACATGTGCTCGGCTGCCGCCGCCGACCTCAACCTCGCCGAGACCGCTGGATCTGCGTCGATGATCGCCTCGGGCGGGATTCCGTTCGGGATCACGATCGGGTTTTGGCCCCACTCCCACATCCGGAACTTCATGTAGCGGCTGACCGTCGTCACGGTCGATGCCAGGTTGAGGGCCGCCCACTCGATGCGATCGAACCCGTAGGTGTTGTTGGCGTTCCAGAGCATGACGACGCGGTCGCGGATCCCTCGGTAGTACAGGGCGTCGGAAATGAGCCTCATCGACCACGAGGTATGCCACTCCTCGCCCAAGATGACCACGTACTGACCGGCCTTGACTGCCGGCTCGATCACGTTCTGGATCAGGCTC
>VBGV01000180.1 GCA_005880755.1 Chloroflexota bacterium | reverse complement strand
AGGCTAGCCGAATGGCAGTCCGGATCCCAGGTATCAACATCGATGAGTACTACCAGCAGCTCGGGCCGATCGAGCCGCTCATCCGCGACGACCGCGTAACCGAGATCATGGTCAACGGCAACGACCATGTCTACGTCGAAATGGCGGGCAAGGTCGTCCTCACGAACATCAAGTTCGTCGACGAAGACCAGCTCTTGAACGTGATCCAGTTCATCGTCCGCACCGTGGGCCGGCGCATCGACGAACGGTCGCCCTTGTGTGACGCGCGACTCGCTGACGGTTCCCGCGTCAACGCGGTCATCCGCCCACTCGCGCTCAACGGTCCGCTGCTGACCATCCGCAAGTTCTCTCGGGACCCGTTCCAGGTCGAAGACCTGATCCGGTTCGGCAGCTGCAACGAGGCGGGCTTCGGATTCCTGAAGGCCGCCGTGCTCTCCAAAGCCAACGTCATCATCTCAGGCGGGACAGGCACCGGTAAGACCACCTTCCTCAACGTCCTCTCAGGCTTCATCCCCGTCGAGGACCGCATCGTGACCATCGAAGACGCCGCCGAGCTGCAGCTCCACCAGGAGCACGTATGCCGCCTCGAGACTCGGCCGAAGGACATCAACGGCGAGGGCGAGATCACCATCCAGCGCCTCGTCATCAACTCGCTCCGTATGCGCCCCGAGCGCATCGTGGTCGGTGAGTGTCGTGGCGGCGAAGCGCTCGACATGCTGCAGGCGATGAACACCGGCCACGACGGTTCGATGACGACGCTTCACGCCAACAGCCCGCGTGACGCTCTCGCGCGTCTCGAGACGCTGGTCTTGATGGCCGGCGTCGACCTCCCCGTGCGCGCAATCCGGCAGCAGGTCGCGGGCGCGATCAACCTCATCGTGCAGCTGAACCGGCTGCGCGACGGGTCGCGCAAGGTCACCGCCATCACCGAGATCGTGGGCATGGAGCAGGACGTGATCACCATGCAGGACATCTTCGTGATGGACCAGAAGGGCGCCACGGCCGACGGCAAGGTCATCGCGGAGTTCAAGCCGAGCGGCCTCCGGCCGAAGATCCTGGACCGCATGTTCAACCAGGGCATCCCGCTCCCGAAGGAGATCACGGCCCTGTTCCCGCCGCCTCCCGGATACAAGCCCGCGACCCGCTAGGCAACCTCAGTAGTCGGGCTTATACTCGGGTTGTGAAGGTCGTCCTGCACGACCGTACCAACGGTCTGGGGCAGGAGGTGCGCGAGACGGCGCACCGCAAGCTGACCCGCCTCGAGCATCACTTCGGCAGAGTGGTGGACGCGGAGGTGGAGTTCTCCGAAGAGCGCAAGCGAAGCGGGCTGTCGACCACCGTCTGCCGGATCACCCTGCATCTCGACGGCCGGCGCGCACCCGTCCTCCACGCGCGCGAGCGGGGGGCGGATGCCCAGTCCGCGCTCGACCTTGCACTCGACCGGATCGACCGTCAGGTGGTGGCGTTCAAGGAGAAGGTGACGCACCGCAAGCAGGCGGCCTCGCCGGTGCGCGTGCCGCCCGATGAGGCCCGCGGGAAACAGCGCCCCGCCGAACCCGAGCGCCTGCGGCTCAAGCTCCGGCCCATGTCCGAGGCCGAGGCGATCTCCGAGCTGGAGGCGGACGGCCAGGCCGTCGTGGTCTACCTGGACGAGGACTCGGGGGAGATCCAGATCCTGGTTCGGCGCGCCGACGGCTCCCTGGCGGTGATCGAGCCTGTGGTCCCCTAGATTCGATTTAGATTCGCCCGGGCCGGGTAACCTCTAGTTCAGACCCATGGCCATCCTCTCCCAGCTCCTCGACCCCAACGAGCGCGAGGTCAAACGCCACCTCTCAGTCGCCCGCGCCATCAACGCGCTCGAGCCCGAGCTCAAGGAGCTCGATGACGCAGGCCTGCGCGCTCGCTCCGACGAGCTGCGCGAGAGAGCACGCGGGGAAGAGGACCTAGACGAACTTCTGATAGAGGCGTTCGCGCTGTGTCGCGAAGCGGGCCGGCGCACCGTGGGCCTGCGCCATTTCGACGTCCAGCTCGTCGGCGGCATCGTGCTGCATCAGGGAAAGATCGCCGAGATGAAGACCGGCGAGGGCAAAACGCTCGTCGCGAGCCTCGCGCTGTACCTGAACGCACTCGCGGGCAAGGGCGTGCACCTGGTCACCGTCAACGACTATCTCGCCCGCCGTGACGCGGGATGGATGGCGCCGATCTACCACCTGCTCGGCATGACCGTCGGCGTGAACGTCGGGTCGACGGCGACGTATGTGTACGACCCCGAGTACGTCGACGAAACGCATCCGGATCCGCGCCTGCAGCATCTGCGCCCGGTGAGCAAGAAGGAAGCGTATGGCGCGGACATCACGTACGCGACCAACTCGGAGCTGGCCTTCGACTATCTGCGCGACAACATGGCCCGCGACCTGGAGCAGTGCAGCCAGCGCGACCTCAACTACGGGATCGTCGACGAGGTCGACTCGATCCTCATTGACGAGGCACGCACGCCGCACATCATCTCGGGCCAGTCGGATGAATCGACAGACAAGTACTACCAGTACGCGCGCTGGGCCGCGCGGCTGACCGAGGGCGAGGATTTCGAGGTCGACCTGAAGCACAAATCCGCGTCGCTGACCGAGACCGGCATCTCGAAGATGGAGCGCTGGACCGGGATCAAGAACATCTACGACCTCGAGAACGTGATCGAGGCGCACCAGATCAACCAGGCGCTGAAGGCAAAGGCACTATTCCTGCGTGACCGCGACTACCTGGTCAAGGACGCGGAGGTAGTCATCGTCGACGAGTTCACGGGCCGCACCATGCCAGGCCGCCGCTGGTCGGACGGACTGCACCAGGCGGTCGAGGCGAAGGAAGGCGTCAAGGTCCAGCAGGAGCAGAAGACGATCGCCACCATCACCGTGCAGAACTACTTCCGCCAGTACGAAAAGCTGGCCGGCATGACCGGTACCGCGGTGACCGAGGCGGAGGAGTTTCACAAGATTTACGGACTCGACGTCGTGGTCATTCCCACGCACCGGCCGATGGTGCGCGCAGACAGCCCCGACGTCATCTACAAGACCGAGAAGTCGAAGTTCGATGCGGTCATCGACGAGATCGTCGAGAGGAACAAGCTGAACCAACCGGTGCTCGTGGGCACGGTGTCCGTCGAAAAGTCCGAACGGCTTTCGAAGATGCTGGAACGCCGAGGGGTCAAGCACAACGTGCTCAACGCCAAGCAGCACGAGCGCGAGGCGGCCGTGGTCGCGGAGGCTGGGCAGCCCAGCGCGGTCACCATCGCCACCAACATGGCCGGGCGTGGCACCGACATCGTGCTCGGCCCCCGCGTAACGGACGTCGGGGGGCTGCACATCATCGGCACCGAGCGCCACGAAAGCCGCCGCATCGACAACCAGCTTCGCGGTCGTGCCGGCCGCCAGGGTGACCCCGGCTCGAGCCGGTTCTTCATCTCGCTCGAGGACGACCTGATGAAGATCTTCGGGCCCGCCGCCGAACGCATCGGTCGCCTCATGGAGAGCCTCGAAGTGGAGCCGATCGAGCATCCCTGGGTCGCGCGGTCGATCGCGAGCGCGCAGAAGAAGGTCGAGGGGATGCACTTCGACGCCCGCAAACACGTGGTCGAGTACGACGACGTCATGAACAAGCAGCGTCAGATCGTCTACGAGGAGCGCAGGAAGGTCCTGGAGGGAGCGGACGCCCGCGGCAACATCCTCGTCTATGTGCGCGAGATCATCCAGAAGGGCGTCGATCAGCACTGCCAGAGCCGCCACGCCGAGAACTGGGACCTGGACGGTCTCGTGAAGTATCTGTCCGCTTACCTACCGCTGGCGCCCGGCACGCAGATTCCTGACGAGGCGTTGACCAAGGGCCCTGAAGGCCTGGTCGAACACCTCCACGCGTCGGCTTCGGACGCTTACGACCGCAAGGTCGAGGAGGT
>VBGV01000179.1 GCA_005880755.1 Chloroflexota bacterium | reverse complement strand
ACCAGCACGTCCTGCTCGACCAGGATGAGCGCGGTGCCATCGCGGTTGATCTGCTGCACGACGTCGATCAGGCGATCGACCACGTTGGGGGCGAGGCCGAGGGAGAGCTCGTCGATCATCAGTAGCTTCGGCCGGGCCATCATGCCGCGCGCGATGGCCAGCATCTGCTGCTCCCCGCCCGACAGTGTGCCCGCCTCGCGCGACAGCTTGTTTTTCAGCGCCGGGAAATAGTCGAGCACTCGGGCGACGTCGTCCCGGACCTCGCGATCACGCCGCAGGTAAGCGCCCAGGAGGAGGTTCTTCTCGACCGATATCGTCCCGAAGAGTCGCCGGCCCTGCGGCACGTGAGCCATGCCCTTGCGCACGAGAACCTCCGGACGCTCGTTCGTGACGTCCTCTCCGCCGAGCACGATCGTGCCCGAGGTGGCGCGGACGAGGCCGCTCACGACACCGAGGAAAGTCGATTTCCCCGCGCCGTTGGCCCCGACGAGGGCGATCAGCTCGGCCGGGGCGACATCGAGATCGATGCCGAAAAGGACAGGCCCGGCGTCAAACCCTGCGTTCAACCCGCGGACCTTGAGCAGGGGCTCACCCGAGGCGCTCAAGAGGCGCTGTCCTGCCCGCGCTCGCCGCGGAGCCGCTTGGCGTAACGCTCGCCCAGGTAGGCTTTGATCACCCTTTCGTCGCGCAGGACGACTTCGGGCTCCCCCTCGGCCAGCACGTGGCCGAAGTCGAGGACGATCGCCCGCCGGCAGATGCCGACGATGACGCGCATCACGTGTTCGATCAAGAGCACCGTCACGCCCGTGGCGTGGACGGCCCTCACCATCTCGAGCGCTTCGTCGATCTCGACGTTGTTCAGCCCCGCCATGACCTCGTCCAACAGCAGGAGCTGCGGCCTGGTCGCGACCGCCCGGGCCACCTCGAGTCGCTTGCGGTCGGGGATGGTCAGGGCCGAAACCGGATGGTCCGCCTTGGCCTTCAACCCGACGAGCTCCAGGACCTGGTCCGCGACCTCGAACGCCTCCTTGAGCCCGCGCCGTGCCGCCGAGCTGCCGAAAAGCGCGCCTACGGCGGCGTTCTCCCGCACCGTCATGGAACCGAACGGCCGGACGATCTGGAAGGTGCGCCCGATCCCGAGCCTGGCGATGCGGTGCGGCGGCAGGCCCGCGATCGACCTGCCCTCCCAGCGGATGTCTCCTCCGTCGACCCGGTGCACGCCGCTGATGCAGTTGAGGAGAGTCGTCTTGCCGGCGCCGTTCGGACCGATGACGCCGAGGATCTCGCCCTTCTCCACCTGGAACGTCACGCCGTCGACCGCGCCCACGCCTCCGAACCGCTTGGTGACTCCCCGCAGCTCGAGCTGCGGCTCCGCCGCCGTGTTCACAGCGATGTATCGCGAAGGGAGCGGCGGAGGTAAGACAGGCTGAGGCGGGTGCGACCTCCGAAGAAGTCGATCACTCCGCGCGGCACGAAGATGACGACTACGACCAGTAGCAAGCCGAGGATGACCTGCGCCACGATCGGCCGCGCCTCGCTCGAGACGAATGGAAGGTCGAACGAGATCGGGAGGCTGCCGCCGAGGAACTGGATCAGCAGCTGCAAGAGGACGGCGCCCGCGGCCGGGCCGAAAACCGTGCCGGTACCTCCGAGCAACGCCATCAGGATCATCTGGACGTTGTATTCGATCGGAAATGTGTTGTCCTGGTTGATGAAGACGTTCCACTGGGAGAAGATCCCGCCGGCGAGTCCCGTCAGAGCGGCGGCGAGCGCGAAGGCCGCAACCTTGTAGGCGGTGGTGTTGACGCCGATCACGGCCGCGGCGTCCTCGTTCTCGCGGATGGCGATCAGGCCGTAGCCGAACCGGCTGCGCAGCACCCACCACGTGACTGCGATCGCGATGGCCGCCGCGCCACACATCAAATAGAAGAAGAAGAGGCCGCGGTGCCCGACCGCATAGATCGGAAGGAACAGGCCGCTGGCTCCGCCAAACACCGGCTGTCCGTTGTAATCGATGTTTTGCACCAGCTCGCCGACGGCCACGCCGACGCCAAGGCTCGCGACGGCGAAGTAATGACCGCGCAGCCTGAGCAGGGGAAGTCCGACGAGCGCGGCGAAAAGGGCAGCCAGAACCGGGGCCAACGGCAGTGCGACCAGAAACGGCCACTTCGCCTTGGCGATCAGCATGCCGGTCGTGTAAGCGCCGATGCCGAAGAAGGCCACGTTGCCGAACGCGGCATACCCGGTGATCCCCCCGATGATGTTCCAGGCCGTCGCCAGCACGACGAACATCACGACGTACGTCGCGATCCGGAACCAGAACTTGTCCGTCAGGAGTGGGATGCCGGCTGCCTGGGCGGCGTCGAGCGAGGTCAGCGGAGCGAGCAGTGCGTAGGCGGCCACGATCCCACCGACGATCAGGAAGATCCGCCGCCAGCGGCGCTGCGAATCGGCGGTCGCGATCACCGCAGCCGGCCCATCAGACCCTGCGGTCGCGTCACCAGCACCAGCACCATGAGACCGAAAGCGATCGCGTTGGCGAACACGGAACCGGAACCGGGGATGGACTGCCCGAAAGCCTCGACCAGGCCGAAGGCAAGGCCTCCCACCACCGTCGCGCTGACCCGCCCCAGCCCGCCCAGGATCACGACCACGAACGCCTGCAGCGTGTACGGCTCTCCGGCGGTCGGGGTGATTGCCTGGATCATGGCGATGAGCCCCCCGGCGACGCCCGCGCATGCGGCACCCAGACCGTAAGTGACGGCATAGGTATGACGGAGGTCGATGCCGACGAGCTGCGCCGCGTCACGGTCTGCGGCGATCGCGTGGATCGAAAGGCCGACGCGGGTCCTGCTCAGCAGGAAGGCGAGCCCTGTCGACAAGAGGATCGCCGCGCCTAAAGACGCGAGCCGGACGTATGGGATGACGATGCCGCCGAGCTCAAACCCCTGACCCGAATAAGTGGGCGTGACCGAACGAAAGTCAGAACCGAAGATCAGGAGCAGGACGTTGACGATGACGAGGTTCAACCCGAATGTCAGGAGGAAGGTGAAAAGCAGCGGGGCGCGAATGATCCGGTTGATCACGCCGCGTTGCAGCGCGTAGCCCAGCACGAACAGGGCCACGGCGTCGACGGGCAGCGTGAGGAAGGGATCGAGGCCGAAAGCGGTGAAGAGCTGCCAGGTGACGTAGCCGCCGACGATCACCAGCGCCCCGTGCGCGAGGTTGACGATGTTGAGCACACCCCACACCAGGCCGAAGCCCACGCCCACCGCGACGTAGACGCCTCCGGCCAGCAGGCCGAGAATGACCAGCTGGACGAAGGCGGCCAAACCTACTGTCTCGTAGCGATCAGCGTTGGTCCCATGCAGGGGTCGGGTACTGGGGCTTGGCGTCCGCGACGCTGTCGGGGAAGACGGTGTGGTGGGCGCCGTTCTGGATCTGTTCCACCACCATCGGCTTGTAGATGTTGATCCCGCGGCTGTCGAACTTGACCTGCCCGAAGAACACCGTCACGTCGAGCGCCGCAAGCGCATCCCGCACCTTCTTCGGATCGAGCGACCCGGCCTTTTCGATGGCGCGCTGCAGGGCAAGGCATGCGGCTGTGGATTCGGCGACGTGGTAGTCGGGATCGCCCAGCCCCGGATATTTCGCCTTGTACGCGGCGACATACTCAGCCACGGTCAGATAAAAGGCCGGGGTGTACTTGACCTGGGGCGTCCATTGCGAGCCGCCGTACACGTAGTTGGCGTCCTTGCCCAGCGCGGTGATGAAATCGGGCGTGGACGGACCGACCGAGTAGGCAAAGATCTTCGCGTTGACCTTCTGCTCCTTGGCCGCCTTGTTGATGGCGATCGCCTCCTGCAGGTGGCCGGAGTTGAGCACGATGTCGGCGTTGGCAGCCTTGGCTGCCTGAACCTCGGCGGAGAGGTTGGTCGCGCCGTTCTTGTACTTCTTGTACAGGACGACGTTCATGCCCTTGCTCGCGGCGTAGGTGTTGACCCCTTCCGCGACCTCGAGGCTGAAGTTGTCATCCGCGCTCAGCATCGCGATCGTCGTCGGCTTGGGGCTGAGCGTGGCCGCCATGTCGATCACGCCCTGGAGGTACTTGTTCGCGGGGCTCAGCACGCCGAAGGTGTACTTGTAGCCCTGGTTGAAGATCGACTGAGCCGCCCCGTTGGCCTCGACCATCGGGATCTCGTTCTGCTCGGCGATCGCGGCATCAGTCGCGGTGGCCGCGCTGCCGTAGGGCCCGAGCAAGAAGTTCGCCTTGTCCTCCGTGATCAGCTTTTGCATCAGGACCGCGGACTGGTTGGCGTTGCTCGTGTCGTCGTAGTACTTGATGGTGACGGGATGTTTGACGTTGTTCACGACAATCCCGCCGCGCGCGTTGATCCAGTCCAGCCACAGGTTGTAGCCCTGCTGGGTCAGGATCGACTCCTTGGTCAGGGAGCCGGTGAGTCCAAGGGGCGCTCCCAAGACGATGGTCGAGCCTGTCGTCTGTTCGCCCGGGGAGCTACTCCCACAGTCGATTGCTGCCACGGCCGCCACCGCGATCACGGCCCATCTGCGCATTGCCGTCACCCCCCAATCAAGCGCTTAGCCCGTTGCAAGGCCCATCTTAACCCCGCCTTTAGGCGGGAACCCGTCAAAGAGCCGCGTGAGGCGGCGGATTGCCTAGTACCACAGAGGTCTCGATCTGGCGATCCGG
>VBGV01000178.1 GCA_005880755.1 Chloroflexota bacterium | reverse complement strand
TGGACACCGTGAACGCGATCATCCAGTCAATGCGTTTCGGCGTCTTCGACCACGCACTTGGCGTGAACTGGGTGATCGTGACCATGTACGTGCCGGCACTTTTGGTGAGCAGCGTCCTGATCTTCGTCCAGCTGCGTAGGCGCGACCGGGCGACTGGTTAGCTCTACTTGGCGGCCACGAAGGTGGCCGTGATGCCACGTCCCGAACTCGCCATTCACGAACGCTACCCCTCCCACCTGACCTCGGCCGCTTCGACAGGCTCCTTGATGCCTTTCAGCTCCAATTTGCGCAATCCGTTGAGCGGCCGGCCGCCGGCCTCGAGCGCCTCGCGCGAAACCATGATGCGGTCAGCGTCGGCAGAAGCGCACAGCCGCGCCGCCCGATGCACGGCGGCCCCCCGGACAGAGGAGTCCGACAGCTGCACCTCGCCGACATGGATGCCGATCCTCACCTGCGGTGCGTAACCGTGTAGGCGGCGGTGAGTCAACAAGCGGCGCTGGATGCTCACGGCGCACTCGATGGCGTCGCCGGCCGCGTCGAAAACGACAAAGAACCCATCGCCTGCATGGTCGACCTCACGGCCTCGGTGATCGAGGAAGCAGCGCCTCAGCTCGGCATCCATCCAGGCGCTGAGGTCGCGCCACGCGGCATCGCCGATCGCCTCGACCAGGCTGGTTGATCACCGTCTTCGGGCTCAGGTACAGCCTGGCCGCGGCCTCGCGCGTGGTTGCGCCTTCCGCCAACGTGACCGCGACCTGAAGCTCCTGGGGTGTCAGCTGCTGACGGTAGCGGTCATCGCGTACTCGCGCGGTTTCTCCGCTGGCCTGGAGCTCGGTCATGGCCCGTTCAGACCACGGCGCCGCGCCGAGTTGATCGAAAGCCTTCAGAGCCGCGCGCAGCTGCTGCCGTGCCTCGACGCGTCGGCGTTTCCGGCGGAGGCGTTCGCCGAAGTACAGCTGTGTCCTCGCGCGCTCAAAGATGTCCGGGGTGGCTTCGTGGTATCGGATGGCGGCCTGGTATTCCTCGATGTACCTGTCGTCGCCCGCCAGCAAGGCTCGTGCCCTGGCGGCGCGCGCCAACGCGAATGGCTGGCCTTTGGCGTCGGCGGTGGGTTGGTATCGATCGGCCACCTCGCGTGCTTCTGGGAGCCGTCCTAACCGGACGAGCGCGTCGACGATGTCGGGAGCCGGCGACAGGTCCGGGTCGTTGATCGAGATCTCGGCCAGGAACGCCTCGCAGGACATCAGCTGACCAAGCGCGGCGTCGGGCCGGCCAAGGCCTAGCTCGAGCTGGCCGAGGGCGATCATCGACCAGGCCTTGTAAACACCCATTCCGTATCGCTCCGCCAACTCCAGTGCCTCGGCGGCGTGAGCCCGGCACTCATCCGCCCGGCCCTCGAGCGCGTCCAGCCACGCCAGTCCGGCTGTCGAACCGGCGAAGAACGTGAATTGCGTCGTCTCGCGGGCCACCCGCGCGCCTTCGTCGTAATGAGCGCGCGCAAGCTCCCAACGGTCCGTGGCGGCGGCATCCCGTCCGAGCATGAACAGCACCGCCGGAAGTGCCGCGGTGGGCGCGTGCTCGCGCGCCTGGTCAAGAGCGCGGTCCAGGAGATCGCGACCCGCTTCCGCCTCGCGGAGGAATAGGCCGACCAGGCCGGCGCAGAACAGCACCAGCGGATCGGCGCTTGCGATCGGCACCAGCTGAAGCAGCCCGACGCTCTCGTGCAGGTGCTTGGGCCCATCCGACTCGTGACCGGCGAGGATTGCGAGCGCGCCATACGCGACATGCGCAAACACCGCAAATTCGGGGGGATCATCCGGGCGAACCAGGTCGAGCGCCTGGCGCGCGGCCGAAAGCATGTCGGAGGGGTGCCCGGCTCCAAACGCCGAAAGCGATGCGTCGGCAAGGATGCGGATGGCCTGCAAGCGGTCCACCGACTCGATGGCGTCAGCCGCACCGACCATCATTCGATAGCCCTCGAGAACGGAACCGCGCCGCATCGCGATATGGCCCCTGAGGTTGTCAATGTCGACCCGGAGCTCCAGGCCTTCGGCGAGCCTCCGAGCCGTGCCAAGCAAGTCGACGGCCTCCTCCGCCCGCCCGCCGAGCCAGGCGTTCTGAGCCGCGTTGAACAGTCGCGCGGCGCGCAGCTCGGGCGGTTCGGTGAGCCGCGCCGATTCGGTCCAGGCGCTCGCGGCGGCCGCGTAGCCCGTGCTCTCGCGAGCTCGTTGCGCGGCACCTTCGAGCGCCTTGGCAGCGGCTGCGTCCCACCCGCTCGCGGCCGCGGCGAGGTGCCAGGCTCGGCGATCGACGTCATCGGCGCCGCTCATCACACTCGCCAACGCCTTGTGGGCCGCACGACGATCGGCAGGGGATGCGGAGTGATAGATCGCCGCTCGTGCCAGCGGATGTACGAACTCGATGCGTTGCGCACGCTGGTTCACAAGTCCTCGGGCCGCCTCAGCTTCCTCTACGTCTGAAGGACTCAGCCCGAGCGCCGCCGCGGCGGCTTGAACCAACCGCAGCTCGGGTGTCCCGGACGCGGCCACCACGAGCAGCACGCGCCTTGCGCTTTCCGACAAACCGTCGGCCCGCCGGAGGTATGCGCGCTCGACACTGGTCGCGATCGGGAGGGTGTCATGCGGCGAGGTGGACGCGTGTGATGATTCGCGTCCGAGCTCGAGCAGCGCAAGCGGATTGCCACCTGTCGCGTTGAGCATCCAGCTGGCCCGCTCCGACGAAATCTGGCCGGGCGCGGCCTGCTCCAGCAGCGCGGTCGCGGACGCTTGATCGAGGCCGCTCAACCTGAGCTCGGGAAGGCCGGCGGCAAGCAGCGGCGACTCCTCTTCGTCGCGAATCGCGATGAGGATCGAGACAGGATCGGCGAACAGCCGGCGAGCGGCGAATCCGATGGCCTCCGAGGAAGCCCGATCCAGCCACTGCGCATCGTCAACAGTGATCAGGAGTGGCCGGTCCTCCGCGTAGGCGGAAATCAGGCCAAGCGCCGCGGCACCGATGATGAGCCTGTCGGCTTCGATCCGGGGGCCCAGCCCGAGCGAGGACCGCAGCGCCGCCGCGTGTCTTTGAGGCAGGCGGTCCAGCAGCGCGAGGGTCGGGTGGAGAAGCTCGTGCAGCCCCGCGAACGGCACATCGGCCTCGAATTCCACTCCGCGCGCCGCCAGGACGCGCATCGAGCCCGCCTCGCTGACGGCGTGCTCGAGCAGGGCGGTCTTGCCGATTCCAGGCTCCCCGCGAATCAGCAGGCGCGAGCTCGTGCCGAGGCGCGCTGCGGCCAAGGCCTGGTCGATCGCGATCAGTTCCGGCTCGCGGCCCAGCAGCATCGCCCTAGCTTGTCACTGCCAACAACTAGGTGGGGTCCCGGATGCGACCGGTGACCGGCCGCTCCTACGGTCAGAACATCTCAAATCCGGAGGGACATCCAAATGGCAGTACAGACACCGGCGATCAACATGGACAAGCTCAACGCCTTCATGGGACAGGTGGTCGGTGAGCTTGGAGCGACCGTCAACGCGGGGCTGATCGTGCTGGGCGACCGGCTCGGTCTCTACAAGGCGATGGCGGAGTCCGGCCCGATCACATCGGCCGAGCTGGCCGAGAAGACAGGCACGGCCGAGCGCTACGTCCGCGAGTGGCTGAACGCGCAGGCGGCCGGCGGATTCGTCGAGTACACGCCCGAGACGCAGCGCTACCTGCTGCCGCCGGAGCAGGCGATGGCGCTGGCGAACGAAGAAAGCCCGGCGTTCGTCTGCGGAGCCTTCGAGCTGGCCACGGCAAGCTTGAAATCCGAATCGCAGATCGAATCGGCGTTCCGGAGCGGCGCGGGTTTTGGCTGGCACCAGCACGACCTCGGCGTGAGCACCGGTTGTGAGCGGTTCTTCCGGCCGGGTTACAACGCGAACCTGGTCTCGTCCTGGTTGCCCGCGCTGGAGGGAGTGGAGGCGAAGTTGGGCGTGGGCGCCAAGGTCGCCGACGTCGGCTGCGGCCTGGGAGCGTCGACCAGGCTCATGGCCCAGGCCTACCCACGCTCACGATTCACGGGCTTCGACTATCACCCGGAGTCGATCGAGCTCGCTCGACAGAAGGCCAAGGACGCCGGACTTCAGGACCGAGCCACGTTCCAGGTGGCCAAGGCCGCAGCTTTTCCGGGCAGCGGCTACGACCTCATCGCGATGTTCGACTGCCTCCACGACATGGGCGACCCGGTCGGCGCCGCGCGACACGTCCGTCAGGCGCTCGCTGCTGACGGGACCTGGCTGATCGTCGAACCGATCGCGGGCGATCGGGTCGAGCAGAACCTCAACCCGGTCGGTCGTGCGTACTACGCGTTCTCCACCTTCCTCTGCACGCCGAACTCACTGTCTCAGGACGTCGGCCTCGCACTTGGCGCCCAGGCCGGGGAAGCCAGGATCAAAGACGTGGCGACGGCAGGCGGGTTCACCCGTTTTCGCCGAGTCGCCGAGACGCCGTTCAACGTCGTTTACGAAGTTCGTCCGTAGCGTCGTTGGAATTTCGGGAGGCGGGCGTATTGCCCGCCTCCACCCAATTCGCTTCGAGCAGAGAATGAGCGGGAGGAAGCAAAGCAATGAGAGCCAGGAAGCCTGATCGTGAGGGGTACACGGTTCGGGATGGAGTTCGGCTCCACTGGGAGCTGTACGGCCAAGGCGACCCGACGGTGTTTTTGCTGCCGACGTGGTCGATCATCCACTCCCGCCACTGGAAATTCCAGATCGCCCATCTGGCGCGGCACTGTCGCGTGCTCGTGATGGACGGTCGGGGCAACGGACTCTCCGACCGACCGCTCGACCCGAAGATGTACGCGGACGAGGAGTTCGCGGCTGACGCCCTGGCGGTCATGGATGACTCGGAAACGGCGTCGGCCGCGTTGGTTGCGCTTTCGGCGGGCTCGCGATGGGCTTTGCTTATGGCCGCGGAGCACCCGGAGCGTGTCGGGTCGGTCGTGTTCATCGGACCGGCCGTTCCGCTCGCACCGTGGACTCCGTTCTGGAACGCAGCCAGGGCCGCGTTCGATGAGAAATTCGACGAACACGTCGACTGGATGAAATACAACGCCGACTACTGGTTGCGCGACCATCGAGGATTCCTGGAGTTCTTCTTCGGCCGCGTCTTCGTCGAACCACATTCCACGAAGCCGATCGAAGACACCGTCAGGTGGGGACTCGACACGACCCCAGAGGTGCTGGTGGCGACCGCCAGGGGGCGAACGCTCAATGAGCAGCGCTCAATTGAGCTGGCACAACGTGTCTCATGCCCGGTGCTTGTCATCCACGGCGACGAAGACGAGATCGTCGTTCACAGCAACGGCGTGGCCCTGGCCGAGCTCACCAATGGTCGGTTGATGACCATGGAGCAATCAGGCCACTGCCCGCACGTTCGCGACCCGGTGGCGGTGAACCTCGCCCTGGACGAGTTCCTGCTGCGGCCGTCGCCACGGCCGGCGCGGCGGCGTGGGGTACGCCGCCCCCGCCGAGCGCTCTATGTCTCATCACCCATCGGCCTGGGCCACGCGCGGCGTGACGTGGCCGTCGCCCAAGAGCTTCGGAAACTCGTTCCGGATCTCGAGATTGACTGGCTTGCCCAGGATCCCGTGACTCGCGTGCTCGAAGCTCATGGCGAACGGATTCATCCATCGAGCAGCGAGCTGGCCAACGAATCGCAGCACATCGAGCTGGAGTCAAGCCCGCACCGCCTGCATGTCTTCGAAGCGTGGCGCCGGATGGACGAGATCCTGCTGTCCAACTTCATGGTCTTCCTCGAGGCCGTGCGGGCGCGGGACTACGACGTATGGATCGGCGACGAGGCATGGGAGGTCGACTATTACCTGCACGAGAACCCCGAGCTGAAGCAGGCGGCTTACGTCTGGCTGACCGACTTCGTCGGCTGGCTGCCGATGCCGGCCCTGGGCGAACGCGACGTTGCGCTGACCGCGGACTACAACGCCGAGATGATCGAGCAGGTGGAGCGCTTCCCGCGTTTGCGCGACAGGGCCATCTTCATCGGACGGCCCGAAGACATCGTGCCCGGCGAATTCGGACCCGGCCTACCCGAAATCCGCTCTTGGACTGAGCGTCACTACGAGTTCACGGGTGGATAC
>VBGV01000066.1 GCA_005880755.1 Chloroflexota bacterium | reverse complement strand
ACAACTCGGCCGCGACACCCTCGCCGTAACGCTCGTCCCCCAGGCGTCGTTGTTAAAATCCCGGTGCTCATGTTTCGGGCCAGGCCAAAACGGGCCAGGCGATCCCGCTACAACGTCTCCTACCGCCTGACCAGGTCGGTCCCTGCGGCGCTGCTCGCCGTCCTGCTCGTCGCCGTGCTGGTCGGAGTCACGCTCACTTACAAGCGGTTCGACGACTTTGTCACGGCGACCACCGGCCATCACATCAACCCGATCGGAGAAGTCGTCCAGGTGGTCGAGCCGGCGCCGGGCACCCTGGCCTACAAGCTCAAGCACGGCCAGCAGGTGAACATCCTGTTGCTCGGGATGGGCGGCTACGAGAACGACGCGCCGTACCTGACCGACTCGATCATGGCCGTGACCATCGACCCGACGACCAACCGGGTGATGATGGCCTCCATCCCACGCGACCTCGTCGTGCCCATGAACCTGCAGTCCAACCCGAGTCGGATCTGGACCAACAAGATCAACGCGGCGTACGAGGTCCCCTACACCAACATCATCTGCTGCGTCGCTTCGCAGTACTCGGGTGCGAATGGCGGCGGCCTGGCGGCCGAGCACGAGGTCGGCAAGATCACCGGGCTGACCTTCGATCGCTTCATCGCGGTCGACTTCAAGGCCTTCCGCGACATGGTCGACGCCCTGGGCGGCGTCGACGTCTGCCTGACCACGAACCTCGATGACTGGTCGTATCCCGACTACAGCGGGGGCTATCGCCCGATCCACTTCAAGGCCGGCTGCCAGCACCTGACCGGTGAGCAGGCCCTGCAGATTGCGAGGTCACGCCACGCTGTTCAGGCCGAACAGGCCTCGGACTTCGGTCGGGCCAAACGGCAGCAGGACATCATGCAAGCGATCAAGAAGAAGGCGACGACCGTCAACGGCTTCGCCAAAGCGCCGCAGCTGCTCAACGCGCTGCAGAAGAACATCCACACCGACATGACCATCTCGGACATGAAGGCGATCTACGACTGGGGCAAGAACCTGCCCGACAGCTCGATCATCCGCATCGCGTTGACCGGGCCGTCCTCGACAGGGGATGGGAACCTGCTCGACTCGTACAACTGCGGAATGGGCGCGGCTGTGTCCCAGCTGTGCCCCGACGACCCGTCTTTTTCGATGATCCATCGGTACATCGGGTCGGTCTTGATCGATCCCAAGACGCTGGGCGAGAAGGCGCCGGTCCAGTTCGCCAACGGCGCCACCAACTTTCCGGGCCTCGAAAGCCGTGTCACGAGCATGCTTGACCCGACCGGGCTGCAGCTCGCGGATCCGGTCACCCACCGCGTGTCGTCGCAGACGGTCATCCTCGACTATTCGGGCGGACAGTTCCCACTCACCACCAAGTGGCTGCAGAGCTTCTTCGGAGCCAGCGTCGTGGCGGCCACCCCGACCAACCCCGCGCCCGCGAGGGGCCAGCAAACCTATGGGCTGGTGGTGGTTCTCGGACACGACTTCGCCCTACGCTGGTTGGGCGAGTAACGACCTTTCCGACCCAGGACTGCTGAAGAAGTTCCGCTCCGGCGACGTGCGCGCCCTCGCCCGGGCGATCACTCTCGTTGAGCGGCGTGACCCGTCGGTACGCGACCTTGAAGCAGCCCTGCGGACCCAGGCCGGCGCGCCTGGGGTGGCTGGCTTCACGGGGGCACCAGGCACCGGTAAGTCAACATTGGTCGACGCCGTGGTGGCGCTGCTGCGCCAGAAGCAGCGGTCGGTGGCGGTGCTGGCGACCGACCCCAACTCGCCGTTTACGGGTGGCGCGATCCTGGGCGACCGGATTCGGATGCAGCGCCATGCGCTCGACACGAAGGTGTTCATCCGCAGCATGGGCGCGCGCGGCCACCTCGGGGGTTTGTCGCTGGCCACGCGCGAGGCAATCCGGCTTCTCGGCGCGTTCGGTTTCGATGAGGTGATCCTCGAGACGGTCGGTGTCGGTCAGTCGGAGCTCGAGGTCGCGGCGGTCGCCGACACCACAGTCGTCGTCTTGACCCCAAACCTCGGCGACAGCGTGCAGATGATCAAGGCCGGCATCCTCGAGATCGCGGACGTCTTCGTCGTCAACAAAGCCGACATCGACGGCCATTTGCGCGTGATCGCGGAGCTGCGGGCGATGCTCAACCTGTCGCCCAGACGGGGGTGGAAGGCGCCCATCATCGCCACGGTGGCGACGCGCCAGGATGGCGTCGAGCAGCTCTGGGAAGCCGTCCTCGCGCATCGCCGGCACCTCGAGACGACCGGGCGCGCGAAAGAGCTGGCCGAGAAACGGCTGCGCGACGAGACGGCCGAGGTCGCGGCGGAGCTGGCCCGGCAGCGGGCGCGGCAGGCGCTCGAGGAGGACCCACGGCTCGCGGAGCGTCTGCTGGAGGACGGCACCCCATACCGAACCGCTGAAGAGATCCTCAACCGAAGCGCGAACCGATAATTGATCTGAGTTGAAAGTAAGGGCGCGGGAACCACAGCAGGCCTGGCGCGAGGATTTCGAGGCCGGCCCGGTGCGGGAGGACGGCATCGAGACCTCGACGATCTCGGGCATCCCCCTCCGGCCGCTGTACACGTCAGAGGATCTTCCGGGCCGAGCCGAGGAATATCCCGGCCAGTTCCCCTACACGCGCGGCATCCACCCGAGCGGCTACCGCGGCCGCCTCTGGACGATGCGCCAGTTCTCGGGTTTTGCGACCGCCGAGGAGACGAACCGGCGGTACAAGTACCTGCTCGCCAACGGCCAGACCGGCCTGTCGGTGGCGTTCGACATGCCGACGTTGATGGGTCAGGACTCGGACGCGCCGACCAGCCGTGGCGAGGTGGGGCACTGTGGCGTGGCCATCGACTCGCTGGCGGACATGGAGACACTGTTCGACGGCATCCCGCTGGGCGAGATCACGACGTCGATGACGATCAACTCACCGGCTGCGATCTTGCTTTGCATGTACATCGCCGTCGCCGAGAAG
This sequence comes from Chloroflexota bacterium, assembly GCA_005880755.1. Lineage (GTDB taxonomy): Bacteria > Chloroflexota > Dormibacteria > Dormibacterales > Dormibacteraceae > 40CM-4-65-16. The sequence continues at coordinate 12,578 of VBGV01000066.1, read as the reverse complement.
CAGGGCGTGCCCGCGTCGAGTCTTGGTGGCACGCTGCAGAACGACATCCTCAAGGAGTTCATCGCGCAGAAGGAGTTCATCTTTCCTCCGGCTCCGTCGATGCGGCTGGTCGTCGACTCGATCGAGTACTGCGCCGCCGAAGTCCCGAAGTGGAACACGATCTCCATCTCCGGCTATCACATCCGCGAGGCGGGCTCGACCGCGGCCCAGGAGCTGGCGTTCACGCTGGCTGACGGCATGGCCTACGTCGACGCGTGCCTCGAGCGCGGCATGCACATCGACGACTTCGCGTCGCGGCTCTCCTTCTTCTTCGACGCGCACATCGATTTCTTCGAGGAGATCGCCAAGTTCCGCGCGGCGCGCCGGATCTGGGCGCGATGGATGCGCGAGCGCTACGGGGCTCAGCAGGAGCGGTCGTGGAAGCTGCGCTTTCACACCCAGACGGCGGGAGTCTCGCTCACGGCGCAGCAGCCTGAGCTGAACATCGCGCGCACCGCGATCGAGGCGCTGGCCGCGGTGCTGGGCGGCACGCAGTCGCTGCACACGAACGCGATGGACGAGGTGCTCGCGCTACCGACCGACAAAGCAGCGCGTCTCGCGCTGCGCACGCAGCAGCTCCTCGCCTACGAAACCGGGGTCGCAAACACGATCGACCCGCTGGGCGGCAGCTATTTCATCGAGGCGCTCACAGACGAGATGGAGCGCCAGGCCGAGGCTTACTTCAAGCGCATCGACGAGATCGGCGGGGTGATCCCCGCGATCGAGGTCGGCTTCTTCCAGAGGGAGATCGCCGACGCGGCGTTTCGCTACCAGCAAGAGCTGGAGCAGAAGCGGCGCCTCGTGGTCGGGGTCAACGAGTTCACCGTCGACGATGAGCCGCCGATCGACATTCTGCGCATCGACCCGCGTCTGGAGAGCGAGCAGTCGGAGCGGGTGCGGCAGGTTCGACGCAAGCGCGACCAGGCGAAGTGCGCCGGCGCGCTCAACGGGTTGCGGAAGGCGGCGGCCGGGACCGACAACCTGATGCCGCACATCCTCGACGCCGTGCGCGCGTACGCGACCGAGGGCGAGATCATGCACGCGATGATCGAAGTGTTCGGCACTTACACCGAAACGGCGGTCGTCTGATGCCCACCGCTGTTCGACCGGTGCGCATCGTCGTGGCGAAGGTCGGTCTCGACGGGCACGACCGGGGAGTCAAGGTCGTCGCGCGCGCGCTGCGGGACGCCGGCTACGAGGTCATCTACACCGGCCTGCGCCAGACGCCGGAGATGGTGGTCGACGCAGCCTTGCAGGAAGACGCCCAGGTCGTCGGACTGTCGATCCACTCGGGCGCGCACATGACGCTGTTTCCCGCCGTGGTCGACGAGCTGAAGCGGCGGAAAGCCACCGACATCGTCGTTTTCGGCGGCGGCATCATCCCGGACGACGACATCGCGGCGCTCAAGAAACGGGGCGTGGCGGAGATCTTCACGCCGGGCACTCCGTTGCAGGAGATCGTCGACTGGCTGCGGAAGCGGTTTCCGGACGAAAAAACGCCGCAGCGTTAGTTCGTAGTTACGATCGTCCCCGCGACCTTGTCGTGGATCGCCTGCTTCTGCGGATCCCACAGCTGCCAGAGCCACCCGACGGCCCCGATGATGCAGATTGTGAACCCGACCTCGACCACCCAGATGAACGCTCGCAGCACGGACTTACCCATGTCGGGGTACTGGCCGGTGGCCATGTCACGCACCTTGAATCCGAAAACCATCATCCCGATCGACTGGCCGCGCGAGCTCCAGAAGTAGCCGAAGTATGCGAGGTCGGCGACGAAGTTGATGATGCCGGCGAGCCAGTTGGCCTTCTGGAGGATCGTGGCGATGATGCCGTTGATGACCAGCAGGATGATGAAGTCGATCAAGCCCCCGACGATTCGCAAACCCGGACTGGCCAGGTTCCCCGGCACCGCCATCGCGCCGCCACCGGGCGGCATCATCGGCGGTGGAGGAGGAGGGGCCATCGGCGGCTGACCGCCTGGAGGCGGGGGCGGTGGTGGGCTCTGCACAGCTTGACGTATCATATGCGGGCTCTCCCATCAGAGGCACAGCCATGCAACTGAAAGCTTCACCACGCCAACCTCTGGGCAAGCGCTCGCGCCGCATGCTGCGCGAAGGCAAGCTGCCGGCGATCGTTTACGGGCACAACACCGAGGCGACCCCGATCACGCTCGACAAGCTCGAGTTCCAGAAGGTGTTCCTCAAGTCGGGTCGCACCCACCTGGTCGACCTGGTCCTGGATGGGGACCGGACCGAAAAGGTGCTCGTGCGCGAGATCCAGACCCATCCTCGCCGGCTGGGGCCGATCCACGTCGACTTCTACCAGGTCGACCTGGAGGAGAAGATCGAGGTCGACGTCCCCGTCCGCCTCGTCGGCGAGTCGGCGCCGGTCAAGTCCGGAGATGGCGATGTGCTGCAGCCGATGCACTCGATCCGCGTCGAATGTCTGCCCTCAGATATCCCGGAATCGTTTGAGGTCGACATCTCGCCGCTGGAGGAGATCGAAGCGGAGCTGCGGGTCTCCGATATCAGGGTCCCGAGCGGCGTGACCGTGCTCGACTCGCCCGAGGAGCTGGTCGTCAAGATCGTGCACAAGCGCGAGCTCAAGGTCGAAGAGGAAGTCCCGGCCGCCGAAGCCGCGGTCCCGGCCGAGGGCGAAGAGGGTGCCGCGGGCGAGGCTCCGGCCGCGCAGGAAGCAGAAGAGACCGAAGAATGATGCCCGCCGCCTCGCCCGGCGGCATCCATTTCGAACCGAGCCCCGAGAACCTGCTGTTCGTCGCGATCGGCCTGGTCGTTCTGTTCGTCTTCATCGTCGCGTCGCGATTCGTCTCGCGCTTCGCGGGCGAGCAGCTGATGAAGCGCCACGTCCGCGCCGAGCTGGTTGTGATCAGCCGCCGAATCGTCACCAGCCTCGTCATCGGGCTGGGCCTGTTCGCGGCGCTCAGCTTTGCGGTCCAGAGCGCGAACGTCGCACTCTTCGGCCTGGTCCTTGCGACCGTCGTCGCCGCGCTGGGCGTGCAGGACCTGCTGAGGGACTACGTATCGGGTTATTACGTGCTGCTCGAGCGCCACATCCGGATCGGCGATCGCATCAGCTTCGATACGCACACCGGGACCGTGAGCGAGGTCCGCCTCCGCGTGACATTGCTCAGGAGCGAGGGCGGCGACGTCGTCATCGTGCCGAATTCAGAGCTGTTCACCAAGCCGGTGACGATCCACGGCACGACACCTGAGGAAGAGGCTAAGAAAGCGCCCCCAACGTAATCCGCCGCAGGGCTTCGAGCTCCGTGCTCTCGAGCTCAGACTCCTCGGCCAGCAGCTCTCCGATCGCCTGCGACGCGAGATCGACGTGGATTCCGTTCGCCACCTGCGTCGCGAGCGAGCGCAGATGGTAGGTGTGGTCGGGCTTTTCCGATTCGTCCTCCAAACGGACCTTCACGGCGTCGAGCTGGACGAACTGCGACCAACGCTTGACCTCCGCATCGCCCGTCTCGGGCGCATCTGAGAGGTGAAGGCAGTTGAGCCCGCCGAAGATCCCGTAGTGCTCGCGAAGCGAGCCCGGCCGCGACTTGGCGATCTGGGTTTCGCCGAGGTCCCAACGCATCTGCATCAGGGACTCCGCCGAAGCGGTCACGCGGCCGACCACGACGGGCAGCGCGGTCATGAAATCGACCAGCCACGGAAAGAAGGGGCGGCCCTGCAGGAAGTCGTAATGGTTTTCGATCAGGGACGCCGGCGGCTGAAACCAGTCGAGCGACTCGACCTTCCACTCGCGCTCGGTCGAGAGCCACCGCCAGATGCCGGCACGCGCGGCCAGGCGGTAGGCGGCGTCGGGCTTGAAGATCAGTAGCGCGTCAGCCAACGGTCACCTGGCGCCACCATTTCGGATAGTCCGGACTATCCGGCTTTGTGTGACCCGGAAAGGCCTGATAGTCCGGACTAACCGTGAATGAGGCGGACATGCTCGGGCTATTTTCCCGGCTTGCGATCGCGCGGGTTGGGGGCGTAGACCTTGCGGCCCTTCAACTTCTCCGGCATATGCACCTGGTCGGCGACGCCGGATTCCTCATCGTGGGCGTACTTGTAGCCGCGGCCGTAACCCATCGACTTCATCAGCCCGGTGGGCGCGTTGCGAAGGTGCAGCGGGACCGCCTCATTGCCCGTTTCCTGGATGAGCTCGCGTGCGGCGCCGTATGACGTGAGCGCGGAGTTCGACTTCGGCGCCAGCGCAAGGTAGAGTGCCGCCTCGGTCAGCGGCAAGACGGCCTCGGGCATGCCGACGAAGTGGGCCGCCTGCTGCGCGGCGACGGCGACTGGCAGCGCTTGCGGGTCGGCCAGGCCGATGTCTTCGGCCGCCAGGATGACGAGCCGCCTGGCGACGAACATCACGTCCTCGCCGGCTTCGAGCATCCGGGCCATCCAGTAGACGGCCGCGTCGGGGTCGCTGCCGCGGACGCTTTTGATGAGCGCCGACACGATGTCGTAGTGCTGGTCGCCGGCGCGGTCGTAAAGCAGGTGGCGCTGCTGCATCGCGCGCTCGACGTGGTCGAGGCCGATCGCTGCCTCGCCGGCCAGCGCGGCGGCGGCCTCGAGTCCGTTCAACGCGACGCGGGCGTCACCCCGCGCCACCTCGAGGAGCGCATCCATCGCATCCTCCTCGATCGTCGCGTGCAGCTCCACCAGCCCCCGCTCGACGACCTGCTTCAGCTCGTCCCGGTCGAGCTGCTCCAGCCGGAAGACGCGACTGCGCGACAGGAGCGGCGAGATCACCTCGAACGAGGGATTTTCGGTGGTGGCGCCGATCAAGGTCACGGTGCCATCCTCGACGTGAGGCAGGATGGCGTCCTGCTGCGCCTTGTTGAAGCGGTGGATCTCGTCGATGAACAGCACCGTGCGCAGGCCGGCGCGCTGGTGCACTTTGGCCTCGGCCACCACCTTGCGCAGGTCGGCCACCCCCGCGGTGACGGCGGACATCGCGACCATCCGCGCGTTGGTCTCGCTCGCCAGCAGCCGCGCGAGCGTGGTCTTGCCGCTGCCCGGCGGACCCCACAGGACGATGCTCGGGAGATGACCCGAACGGGTGAGCTGCCGAAGCACGTCCACCACCTGGCGCTGGCCGACGAGCTGGTCGAAGCTTTGGGGGCGCATTCGAGTCGCGAGCGGGGCTTTCGGCTCGGAACCCGCCGGAACCGGGAAAAGCTCCTCCTGATCTCCCATCTTGCAAATTCTGAACCGGGAGCGGTCTCCGGGCCGGCGGCCTAGAATTGCCGCCCATGACGACCTGCTGGTACTGCAACTCGGAGGTGCCGGAGACCTCCCAGTACTGCCCAAGCTGCGGCCACAGCCAGTCCGACCACAGCTCGAGTCCTCTCTTTGGCGTGGTCGACCCGACGACCGGGATCTGGAACTCCAAGTTCGTCAACGCCCTGGTCGGCCAGGAGGCGAACCGCGCCGTGCGTTATCACCGGCCTCTCTCCGTGCTCGTCGTCGAGCTGGACCACGCCGAGCACATCCACAGGGAGCTCGAGCAGATCCAGATCGAGGGCTTGCTGCGGGAATTGGCTGAGCGCCTCGGCCAGGCCGTCCGCGACACCGACACGGTGGGATTCCTGGATGTAGACGGCCCGCCGCACTTTGCGATCGTCCTGCCCGAAACCGACGAGCACGGCGCGGCGCTGGCCGCGGACAAGATCCGCCGCTCGATCGCATCTCACGATTTCGGCACCTCCGGCGCCTGGAAGCGCATCACCGTCAGCTGCGGCGCCGCGACCATCGGCGCGGGCTACCGCCCTGTGGACGAGGCAGGAGTGCTGAACCGCCGTGAGTACACCGGCAACCTGCTGCGCGAGTCTTACCAGGCTCTCGACTTCGGCCGCGCAGCCGGGACGAACCGCACCACGGTCGGCGCCTACAGGCCCTGACTCAGTTTTTTCTGATCCGGCACGCGGAGGTCGAAAACCCGCACCGGGTGCTCTACGGCCACCTCGACGGCTTTCACCTCAGCGCGCTTGGCCGGGCTCAGGCCGCCGCGGTGGGAGCGGAGCTTCGAGAGGCGGGGCTGACTCACATCGTGCACAGCCCGCTCGAGCGGGCGGTGGAGACCGCGCGGATCATCGCCGACCAATTGACGCCTCGCCCTGCGCTCGAGTCGGACCCCGAGCTTCGTGAGGCCGAGTTCTCGCGCTACCTGCAGGGGATTCCGTACTGGCAGATCCCGGTCCGGCGTCCGCTATGGCTCGTGCACAAAGCGAAGCGGGGGCTGCTGCCCGGCGATGAGACGATCGAGGCCATGGGCGAGCGGGTGCTGCGCGTCGTGCGGCGAGTCGCTAAAGACCATCCAGACGAGACCATCGCCGTCGTGAGCCACGCGGACCCGCTGAACGCAGCGTGGATCCTGCTCGACGGGCGACCGCAAAACGAGCGCGAGATGCACCGCAGCGGCATCGGCAAGGCGGGCATGCTGGAGCTCGAGATGGAAGGCGAAACGCCCAAGAGCTGGAGGTACATCCCGCCGCCGCACGTCGAGAAGCCGGCCAGCGCCGCCGCTTAGCTTTGCAGAGGGTTTTTCCGAAAGGGTTTCTCTGGGGCACGTCCAGCGCCGCGCACCAGGTCGAGGGTGACAACCGGAACTCGGACTGGTGGGAGTGGGAGCAGCAACCCGGACGGATCGCCAACGGAGACACCTCTGCGGTGGCCTGCGATCACTACCACCGCTACCGCGAAGATTTCGCGCTGCTGCGGGAGCTGAACCAGAACGCCCACAGGCTTTCCATCGAGTGGGCCCGCATCGAGCCTTCAGAGGGTGAATTCGACTCCAGGCAGATCCGTCACTACCGCGACGTGCTCGGCGAGCTGCGCGAGCAGGGGATCACGCCCATGGTCACGCTGCATCACTTCACCAACCCGCAGTGGTTCGCGCGCAAAGGCGGCTGGACCGCTCGCGGTTCGGCGCGTGCATTCATGCCCTACGTGCATCGTGTCGTCGATGAGCTCGGAGACCTGGTCGCCATCTGGTGCACCATCAACGAGCCCGGCATCTACGGCGCTAACGGCTGGATCACCGGCGAGTTCCCGCCCGGCCGTCACGGTGACCTGCCCGGCCAATACGTGGTGACCCGAAACTTGCACCGCGCGCACGAGCTCGCGTACGCCGCGATCAAACGCAGGTGGCCCGACGCGCCGGTTGGCCTGTCGCACCACAAGTTCCTGTTCATGGCCGCTTCGCGCAGGCGTCGCGACCGCCTCGCCACGAAAGTCGTCCAGTCGGTAATCGACAGGTGGCCCGTCGGATTCGCGCAGCTGCGGCGCGTGGTCGAAACGACGAGCGACTATATCGGGATCGCCCACTACTGGGGACAGATGGTCGCCTTCGATCCGCGGAGCCCCGGGAACCAGTTCGTGCGCCGGTTCAACCCGCCTGGCGCCGAGCCCACGGAGATGGGGTGGGTTTCCGAGCCGGCCTGGATGCGTGCGGTGCTGGGCGAGGTGCGACGGTACGGCAAGCCGGTCTACATCACGGAGAACGGCATCGCCACCGCGGACGACACGCGGCGCGAGAGGTACCTGACCGACGTCCTGTCCAACGTCCATGCGGCGATCGAGGATGGCATCGACGTCCGCGGTTACTTCCACTGGACGAACATGGACAACTTCGAGTGGGCGCGGGGCTACACGGCGCAGTTCGGTTTGATCGGGGTCGACCGCAAGACGCTCGAGCGGACGGTCAAGCCAAGCGGGCGGCTGTACGCGCGAATCGCGACCGCAAACGGCCTCGACTAGACTCCATGAACGTGAGCCGCAGATCAGCGGTGATCGGGTCGATTGCGATCATCCTCAGCTCGGTGCTCCTGCTGTCCCTCGCCTGGGGTATGCAGCACGCCGCGATCGCAAACCCTCCGCTGCTCGGCCGGACGGCGCCTTTGCTCGCCATCAAGCCGCTTTCCGGCGACGTGGTCCGCGTCCGGGAACTGCAGGGCAGCCCCGTCGTGCTGAACTTCTGGGCGTCCTGGTGCGGGCCGTGCGTCGAGGAAGCCGGGGTCCTCGGCCAGGCGTTCCGGGAGGGCCAGGGCAACGTCAGCTACGTCGGAGCGGACAACCGCGACACCGACTCCGCGTATCAATCCTTCGAGAAGACGCATCCTCATCCCTATCCCGCGGGACCGATTGTTCTCGGGAGCTACCAGTCGTACGGCGTCGCCGGTCTCCCGGCCACGTTCTTCATCGACAAGCAGGGCACCGTCCTGGCGTCGTTCGTGGGTCCGCTCGACAGGCGGACCTTGAACCACTACATCGAGCTGATCACTCGGTGAGCATCGCGATGAGGTGGGGTCTGCCCGGGGCGGTCGTCGCCGCGTGCGTCGGCTACCTCATCTACTCGGCGTCCGGTGGAGCGACCGAGTACTACATGACAGTTTCCGAGCTGCAGGCCCACGCCACGGCCGGCGACGTGCGCGTGGCCGGCGTGGTGCAGGACGACGTGCACAAGAGTGACGGCCTGCACGTGACCTTCACCGAGAAAGACGGGACCGCGTCCATGCCGGTGCAATACACCGGCACGCTGCCCGACATCTTCAAGCCGGGCATCACGGTCGTGGTCGAGGGCAAGCTGGGTGGCGACGGTGTCTTCCACGCGCGGACGCTGCTCGCGAAATGCCCGTCCCGCTTCTCGACTCAGCCGTACGTCAAATGATCCTCGGCTATCTCGGTGCCGGCGCCCTCCTGGCGGCCCTCGTGATGGGCGGCTTCTCTTCGCTGCTCTCGTTCTGGTCTGGCATCCGCCAGAGCGAGACCTTCATCCAGGTCGGGCGCCGCGCTTTTTACGCCGCGGCCGCGATGACATTCCTCAGCGCCGTGGTGCTCGAGGTTGCGTTGCTCACGCATGACTTCTCGCTCGCCTATGTCGTCGAGCACACCGACCTCTCGACCCCGACCGCGCTTGTGGCCGCGGCGTTCTACGGCGGGCAGGAGGGATCGCTCCTCTACTGGACGGTGATCCTCGGCATTCTGGGCAGCGCTTCGCTGCTCGCGAGTGCGTCGCTGGGGGGGCGCGTCGCTGCGTACGCGGCGGGGATCCTCGCCTCCATCCTCACCTTCTTTTTGTTCGTGCTGGCGGTCGTGGCCAGCCCATTCGACGTGCTTTCGGTCACGCCGCCGGACGGCCTGGGGCTGAACCCGATCCTGCGCGACGGCGGCATGCTGATCCACCCGCCGGTCGTGCTCGCGGGGTTCGCGTCCTTCGCGATCCCCTTCAGCTTTGCGTGCGCCGCGCTGCTCGCGCGTCGCGTCGACGCGGCCTGGATCACACACACGCGCCGCTTCGCGCTTCTTGCCTGGAGCCTGCAGACCACAGGCCTGCTGCTCGGCATGTGGTGGGCGTATCACGTGCTCGGCTGGGGTGGCTACTGGGGATGGGACCCGGTCGAGAACGTGGCCCTCATGCCGTGGCTCGCCACGACCGCCTACCTGCACTCCTCGCAGGTCCAGGAGAGGAGAGGCCGCTTGCGTTTGTGGAACTTCGGGCTCGTGATCACCGCGTTCCTGCTGGTCGTGTTCGGCACCTTCATCGTGCGCAGCGGTGTCGTCCCGTCGGTGCACACGTTCGCGATCAGCGCCATCGGACCGTGGTTTTTTGGCTTCCTCGTCGTCTGTCTCCTGTTCTCGGCGCTGCTGCTGACGTTGCGCTCCAACCTGGGCGTAGAGGCGAAGCCCGCGCCCGCGGTGTCGCGTGAGGGTGCGTTCGTTCTGCAGAACCTGCTGCTGCTCGGCGTCGTGGCGGTCGTGATGTGGGGCACCGTCCTGCCACTTGTCTCGGGCATGTTCGGCGTCCAGCGCGTCGCGGGCGCTTCGTTCTACGAGCGCGCCGCCGGACCGCTGCTGGCGGCGATCCTGGCTCTGCTCGCCGTGGGCCCGCTGCTCCCCTGGCGGCATGCCGGACGCGCGACGCTGCGCGCTCTGCGCTGGCCGGTCGCGGCCGCAATCGTCGCGTTGATGGTCCTATTGATCGCGGGAGTGCCTTCGGCGCCCGCCCTGGTCGCCTTTCCGCTGGCCGCGGCCGCGGGCGCGACCGCCCTCACCGAGTACGCGAGGGCGGCGCTGAGGAAACCGCGGTCCATCCTGCGCAAGCGCCGCCGTTACGGCGCCTACCTCGCGCACCTCGGGCTGGTCGTGGCCGTGACCGGCGTGGCGGCCTCGCACTTCGGCCAGCAGGTAAAGGACGTGACGCTCCAACCGGGCGAGGCGGTCACGGTGGCGGGCTACAGCCTCACGTACACGGGTTCCGAGCAGCGGCAGCTCACCGACCACACCGAGTTCGTGGCCGGGATGCGATTCGGCGACCAGACGCTGGAGCCGTCACGGGCCACCTACGCCGGCCTCGGCGGGCAGGCGCTGACCCACGTCGCCATCTCGACCACGCCGACCGCCGACGTCTACGTCGTGCTCGCGGGCACGAACCCCGACGGCTCGGCGACGTTTCGGGTGTTCGTGAACCCGCTCGTGATCTTCATCTGGGCGGGCGGCGCGGTGATCATCCTGGGCGTCCTGCTCGGCAACGTGGGGGAGAGGAGCGCGGCGATGGAGTTGGCAAGGCGGCGGATCCCGGTTACTCTCCCCGCGTAGCGATGGCGATAATCGTCGCGACGCTGCTCCTGTTCCTGGCAGGTCCCTTCGTGCTCTGGCCGCTCATCAAGACTCCCCCGGACCAACCGTGAGCATCATCGTCGCCAACGGCCTGACCCACCACTTTGGCAACGAGCCTGCGCTGGAGGGGGTCGACCTGGTCCTCGACATGGGCGAGCACATGGCGGTGCTCGGCGACAACGGCGCCGGCAAGACGACCCTGTTGCGAATCCTTGCCACGGCCCTGCGGCCGACCGCCGGCCAGCTGCAGATCGCCGGGCTGGACGCCTTCCGCGAGCGCCGCCGCCTTCGCCACTACCTCGGCTACGTCGCGCATGCGCCCGGTCTGTACCCGGCGCTGTCCGCGGCCGAGAATCTCCAGTTCTTCTGCGACCTGCAGGACGTCGCCCGGTCCCGCGTCCAGGAGGTGCTGGATGCGGTCGGGCTGAAAATGGTCGCTCACCGGCGCTCCGACCAGCTTTCGCGAGGCATGCAGCAGCGCCTGGCGATCGGCCGGGCCATCCTCCACGAGCCACGGCTCCTGATCCTCGACGAGCCGGACGCCAGCCTGGGACCCGACGCCGCCGACCTGTTGATGGCGATGATGCGCGACAAGACGGTCGTCCTCGCGACCCACGACCACGCGCTCGCGAACAGGCTGTGCCCGCGAACCCTGGTCTTGCGTCACGGCCGGTCGGTGGGCACCGCGACCCGCCTTCGTGTCGTGCAATGAATCCATTTCGCGTCGCGCTCGCGGTCGCGCGCAAGGACCTCCGCTCGGAGTGGCGCACGCGCGAGGTCGTCCCTGCGCTGGCCCAGTTCATCATCCTCGCGCTGCTCATCGGGAACTTCGGTTTCCAGATCGACTCGCGCAACGCGACCACCATCGCGCCGGGGATCCTGTGGCTCGCGCTCGTGTTCGCCGGCCTGGTCGCGTTCGGCCGCACCTTTGCCGCCGAGCGGGAGCAGGCCTCGCTCGAAGCGATGCTCATGACGCCCGCGTCGCCGGTGGCGATCTTTGCCGGCAAAGCACTGGCTGCGGGTGCGCTGCTCGTGATCTGCGAGGCGGTCTTGCTGCCGGCGCTTTCGATCTTGTTCGGGACGCCGTTTTCAGGTGACGTGGTCGCCGCTGTCCTGCTCGCAACGTTCGGCATGGCTGCGCTGGGAGTCCTGTTCGCCGCCATCGTGGCGCGCGTTCGCGCTCGCGAGCTGCTACTTCCGCTGCTCACTCTTCCGCTGTGGATCCCGTTCGTGATCGCCGGCGGTGTGGCGGTGCAGTCCGCGATGGGATTGCCGGGCAACTACCAGCAGGCGATCGGCCTTCTGATCGACTTCGACATACTTTTCGTGGTGCTCACTTCGCTGGCCGCCCGCTTCGTGCTCGATGAATAGGTATGAGAAGGCGGCGGCCGCTGCCGTCGCCTTGATGCTGGTGGCGGCGGGCGCGATCTTCCTCTACGCTCCTGGCGATGCGCTGCAGGGTCCCGTGCAACGAATCTTCTACCTGCACGTGAGCTCCGCGATTGCCGCCTACGGATGTTTCGCGGTGGTGCTGGTCGGCGGCATCATCTATCTGCGCAACGAGAGCCCGGCGGCGGATCGATTTGCGCGTGCGGGGGCGCTGGTCGGTGTCCTGTTCACGACCGTCACCCTTGTGATGGGGATGCTCTGGGCGAAGCCAATCTGGGGCTCGTTCTGGACGTGGGACGCACGCCTCACCTCCACGCTCGTGCTGTGGATCATCTACGCCGGCTACCTGCTCGTGCGCCGGCTGGCTGAGTCGGGGCGTGGGGCCGCGCGAATCGCGGCGGTGGTCGGCATCTTCGGGTTCATCGACGTGCCGGTGGTGCACTTCAGCGTCACGTGGTGGCGGACACAGCACCCAGGCCCGATCGTGGTCAACAACGCGCTTCCGGCCGAGAT
>VBGV01000177.1 GCA_005880755.1 Chloroflexota bacterium | reverse complement strand
ATGAAGGCGACCTCGTCGCCCTGCGACACGGTCGCGTCCCAGTCGCTGAACTCCTGGTTGATCGCGCCGCGGACCGAATCCCGGTCCGGCTCGAGGGCAGAATGCTTGCGCCTCAAGGATTCATACACGTCCGCGAGCGTCGAACCCGGGGCCACCTCGAGAGCTTCCGTTTCCAGGCCTGCCTGCTCGCGCAGTCGCGCGAACAACCGGACCCGCACAGCGATCGCTACCGCCACAAGGCCATCTTAGACAGCGACAAAGACGTGAACTTCCTTGCCTGAGTCGAGCGCTCGCTCCACTGTGGTACGCGTGCCCTTCGAGCTGCCGTCCCAGAACGCGACCAGCACGTCGCACGAGTCGACCAGGCGCTGGTTCCGCGCGGCAGACTTGCTCGCGTCGGCCATCTCATCGAAGGACGCCGGCATCACCTGGACCGGAATCCCTTTCTCACGGGCGGCCTTGGTCGCCGACGCGTCGACCCCACTCGCGCTGCCGGTGATGATCGAAGCTCGTGGCGGCAGCGACTTCACGTACTCGCCAACACGCGGGAGATCGGAGAAGTGCCTGCTCCCGACGATCGCGACCCGCAACTAGCCCGCGGAGGAACCGCTCTTGCCGATCATCTGGATGTTCCTCTCGAACATATCGCGGAGCTTGGCCGCCTGGCGGTCGTAGTCTTCTGGATCAGGCCAGCTGTCGCGCGTGTCGAGCACCTCTCGAGGCACACCCGGAACGCGGTTCGGGATGTGCAGCCCGAAGATCGGGTCGACGTGCGTGGAGACCCCGCGCAAATCGCCCTGCAGCACGGCGCGCACGATCGCGCGCGTGTGGGCTATCGACATTCGCTCGCCCACGCCGTACGGACCGCCCACCCATCCCGTGTTGAGCATCCAGACGTCGACGTGATGTCGCTTGACTCGCTCGATCAGCATGTCGGCGTATCGATCGGGCGGCAACACCAGGAACGGCGCCGCGAAGCAGGTGCTGAAGATCGGCTCTGGCTCGGTGACGCCCCGCTCGGTACCGGCCACCTTGGCCGTGTATCCGCTCAGGAAATAGTGCCGGATCTGGTCCTCGTCCAATCGCGCTACCGGCGGCAGGACTCCGTATGCGTCGGCCGACAGGAACATCACGTTGTGCGGGTGGCTGCCGGTCCCGGTCAGCACGGCGTTGGGGATGAGGTCGATGGGGTAGGCCGCGCGGGTGTTCTCCGTCTTCTCTTCGGAGTCGTAGTCCGGCACGCGAGTGCGCGAGTCGTAAACGACGTTTTCCAGGATCGTGCCGAAGCTCTCGGTCGCGGCGTAGATCTCCGGCTCGGAATCCTTGTGGATGCGGATCGTCTTCGCGTAGCAGCCGCCCTCGAAGTTGAAGATGCCGCGGTCGCTCCATCCGTGCTCGTCATCGCCGATAAGGCGGCGCGAGGGATCAGCGGAAAGCGTGGTCTTGCCGGTCCCGCTCAAACCAAAGAACAGGGCCGTGTCCGAACCATCCGAGTCTGCGTTGGCCGAGCAATGCATCGGAAAGACGTTCTGCGCCGGGAGCAGGTAGTTGAGCGCGGTGAAGATCGACTTCTTGATCTCGCCCGCGTAACCGGTGCCGCCGATGATGACGATCCTCCGGCCGAGGTTGACCAGGATGAACGTCTCACTGCGCGTGCCGTCTCGCTGAGGCTCGCCTTTGAAAGAGGGCAGCGCGATCACGGTGAAATCAGGTTCGAAGTTCATCAATTCGTCCGCGGCCGGACGGATGAACAGGTTGCGGGCAAATAGGCTGTGCCACGCGAGCTCCGTGGTCACCCGCACGCGCAGCCGGAAGCGAGGGTCGGCGCATGCGAAGACGTCCTGCGTGTAGACGTCGTGCGTGGCAACGAACTCCTCCATGCGGCCCAGCAGCTGGTCGAACTTGGCCGATGCGATCGGCTGGTTGCCGGGATGCCACCAGATTGCGTCCTGACTCGTCGGCTCCTTGACGAAGAACTTGTCCTTCGGGGAGCGGCCCGTGTGCTTGCCCGTCTCGGCAGTCAGGGCGCCGGTGGATACGATCGCCGCCTCGGCGCGCCGAACGGCCTCCTCGTAGAGGGCCGCAGGACTCAGATTGCGTCGTTCGACAGCAACCTCACCCTTCGCGACCACGGCCCAAACGCTACTACGCGATGCGCGCGCGGCGGGTGCTGGCGCGACGCCGCTGCTTGCCGCTGACGTAGTCGACCAGGATGTACTCACCCAGCCGGTCCGGCGACACGAAAAACGCGCGGCCCTTGTTGATCCGCGTCATCTGGTTGATGAACTCGGTCAGGTACGGCCCGCGCTCGAGCATGAACGTGTTGATCACGATGCGGTCGCGTGTGCAGCGCTTGACCTCGCTCAAGGTCTGCTGGATCGTCTTGTATGTCGGCGGGTAGGCAAAGGACGCCCGCCCGTTTTCTTCCAGGTGCGCGGTCGGCTCGCCGTCAGTGATCATGATCACCTGGCGGTTGCCGCGGTGTTTCGCGAGCAGAGAGCGAGCGAGTTGAAATCCGTGCTGCATGTTGGTGCCGTAGACGTAGTCGTTGAGCGCCAGCTGCGGCAGCGTCTGCGGCTTCAGCTCGACCGCATAGTTGGAGAAGCCGACCACGTACAGCGAGTCGCGGGGGTACTGGCTGCGGATGAGCGAGTCGAGCGCGATCGCGACTTTCTTGGCCGCCAGGAAGCACCCACGGAGGAACATCGACCGGCTCATGTCGATCATCAGCACCGTCGACGCCTGGGTCATGTGCTCGGTGCGGTGGACGACGAAGTCCCTCGCCGCCATCTTCACCGGAACCTTCGGCCCCTCCCGCACGATCGAGTTGAAGAGCGTTTCCTTCATCTCGAGCAGGAATGGGTCGCCGTACTCGTAAACCTTCAGCTCCTCCGACGCGTCGGTGCCCACGCCGCCGCGCCACAGCTGGTGCTGGCCCATCCTCGTCTTCTTCAGTTGGTCGAAGATGTCGCGCAGCGCCGACTGGCCGATGCGTCGCATGCCGCGAGGGGTCAGCTCGAGCCGGCGGCCTTTGCGCTCCACATAACCCGCCTTCTCGAGCACGTCGGTCACCTGCCGGAGCTGATCCAGCGCCTGGCGAGCCTCCGGTCCGAGCAGCTCTTGCGCGAGTGAGCGGTCGACGTCGTCGGGCCGAAAGCTGCCACGCTCGAGCTGCGACTCGAGCCGGTCCATCTGCTGCAGCCGCTCCATCAGACCCATCGCCTCGCCCATGCTCAGCGGGTCCTCGCCGAAGAACGGGTACCGCTCGCTCAACTCAGAGGGCGGCATCATCGCCTGCATGAATCCGGAGAGTCGCGCCAGCTCGAGCCGCAGCGAGTCGTCCTGCAGCAAAGCGTCCATCATCTGGCGCAACTCTTCGCGGGCTTCCGGGCTCATGCTCTGGAGCAGCGACTGCATCTGCGCCATCTGCCGCTGCAGGTGCTCCAGCAGCTCGTCGAGACTGTTGATGCCCGGCGGGAACATGTCGCCAAAGCGCTGCATGAAGCCGTTGAAATCGGGTGGGCGGCCCTCCATGCGGTCCTCGAGCATCTTGTTCAGCTCGCGCACCATGTCTCGGACCCGGGATAGGTCCTGGCCCTGCATCTGCTGCAGGGAACCTTTGATGCCCTGGAACATCTGGTCGAGGATCTGTTTCTGCAGCTCCTGCATCAGCTGCTCGAACTTCTGGCGCGCCTCGTCGTCGACAAACTCGTAGTCGCGCAGGCCTTTGACACGCCCGCCGAGGTCGTCCGGCAACCGGTCGAGCTGGTCGTTGCGCTGCCGCGCGATGCGGTCGAGAAGCTTCCGCGCTTCCGGTTCCGACTCTTTCAGCCGGCGGTCGATTCCGCCGCGCTCGGTGTCGATGACGTCCTGCACCTTCTGGCGCAGCTCCTCGACCGTCGAGTCGAGGTTGTAGCGTCCGAGCTCGCGCTCACGCGCCTCGCGAAGCTGCTTCAGCAGCTGCTCGAGGCCGGGCATGTTGGGCGAGCCCCAGCGCAGAAACCGCTGCAGGGCGGCGTTGAGGTCGCCGTAGTTCATCAGGTCGTCGGAGAGCGCGTCGAGGACGTCGCCCGCGTCCAGGTCGTCGAGCTTCTGCGTCCCGTCCCAGCGTGAGTAGCGAAACCTCACCGGACCACGCTAGCAGGACGCCAGCCGCCCAGCGCCCGCTCGATCGCGCGAGCAGCGCGCAGCGCGACCAGGTCGTTCCAGTTGCGGGCCACGACCTGGACGCCGATGGGCATGTTCTCGGCCGACGTCCCGGCGCGGACGACCACGCACGGGTTGCCGGAGAGGCTATAGGGGATGGTGTACGTGTACTGGTGGTCCGGCCAGGACCGGGCCCGATACAGCGGAGCGGCGTCGGGA
>VBGV01000202.1 GCA_005880755.1 Chloroflexota bacterium | reverse complement strand
CTTCTCCACCTGCGCCGCCATCAGCTGCGCGACGTGGTGGCCACCGTCCAGTACATGGGCGCGTCGATCCGCAACTACTTCGGCGACGGATCCGAGCAGGGCGTCGCACTGACCTATTCGGTCGAGGACTCGCCGCTCGGCACGGCCG
Organism: Chloroflexota bacterium; assembly: GCA_005880755.1. Taxonomy (GTDB): domain Bacteria; phylum Chloroflexota; class Dormibacteria; order Dormibacterales; family Dormibacteraceae; genus 40CM-4-65-16. The sequence continues at coordinate 4,328 of VBGV01000202.1, read as the reverse complement.
GTTCCGTGATGCTCGCGCGCCAGCAGCTGAACGAGCCGTTCGTCGTCATCTCGGGAGACTCGCTGACCGACATCGACCTGGGCGCCGCGGCTCGCTTCCACCGCGAGCGCAAGGCGATCGCCACCATCGTCCTCAAGCCGGTGCCCAATCCGCTGGAGTACGGCGTGGTGGTGATGGACGAGGGCGGCGCCGTGCAGCGCTTCATCGAGAAGCCGAGCTGGGGTGAGGTCATCTCGGACCTGGCCAACACCGGCATCTACATCCTCGATCCCGCGGTCTTCGAATTCTTCCGCGCCGGGGAGGTCACCGATTGGTCGGGAGACGTGTTCCCGAAACTGCTGAAAGAGGGCGAGCACGTCTTCGGGTGGATCGCCGACGGCTACTGGGAAGACGTGGGCAGCCACGCCGCTTACGTCAAAGCGAACTTCGACTGCCTGGAGGGCCGGGTCAAAGTGCAGGTGCCCGGAGATCGGGTGGGCGAGTCGACCTGGATCCACCCCGACGCGGAAGTGTTCGAAGGAGCGCGCGTCGACGGACCCGCTCTCATCGGGGCCGGGGCCAAGGTGCGTGCGGGCGCATGGATCAACGGGCCGGCGGTGATAGGCGCGTACACCACGGTCGACTCGGGCGTGAAGATCTCGAACTCGATCGTCTGGGACCACAGCTACATCGGCTTGAACTCTCGCCTTCGCGGCTCGGTCGTCTGCCGCTCCGTCACGGTCAAGAACGGATGCCTGCTCGAAGAGGGAAGCGTGATCGGCAGCGACGTCACGATCGGCGCCGGCTCGAGCGTCAACGCCAACGTCCGGATCTGGCCGAACAAAGAGGTCGAGCCCGGCGCCGTGGTGCACGAATCGATCATCTGGGCGGGCTCTTGGAAGCGCGGGCTGTTCAGCTCGTACGGACTCACCGGGCTGATCAACATCGAGATCACGCCTGAGTTCGCGTCACGCCTTGGCGCTGCGATCGGCGCGCTGACCACCAAGGGAACCGAGATCGCTTTCTCGCGCGACTACACGCGGTCGGCGCGCATGATCGGGCGTGCGCTGATGTCCGGGATGATCTCGTCGGGCACGAACGTAATCGACCTGTCAGTGCTGCCGGCCCCGATCTCGCGGTACTGGTCGCGGCACAACCATGTGTCAGCGGTTCATGTGCAGACTTCGCCGGTCGATCCCCGCTCGGCCGATGTCCGCATCTTCGACGATCACGGACTTGACGTCGACAAGAGAAGCGAGCGCAAGCTCGAAGGTTTGTTCTTCCGCGAAGACATCCGGCGCGTCTCCCACTACGAGATGGGACGTATCACGCGGCGGGACCAGCAAACCGAGCGCTACCTGGAAGACCTGATCTCGAAGCTCGACCTCGAGTCCGTGCGCGCCGCAGCTTTCAAGGTCGTGCTCGACTACAACAACGGCGCGGTCGCGATGGTGCTGCCACAGATCCTGCGCGAGCTGAACTGCTCTGTCATCCCACTCAATGCAGCTCCCGCGGAGATCGTGATGGAGCAGGACGATTCAACTTTTCAAGCGCACCTCCAGGAGATGGGAGTGATCACGTCCGCGGTGAAGGCGAAGATCGGGGTCTTCATCGACTCGCCCGGCGAGCGGTGCTTCATCGTCGACGAGACCGGCACGTTGCTGAGCCACGACCAGGCCTTCGCGGTCCTAACGCATCTTGCCCTTTCCGCGAAGAAGGGCACGGTGCTTGGCCCCGCCTCGACGTCGCTTGCGTTCTCGATGATCGCCGAGCAGCTTGGCGGCCGCTTCGTGCCGACCAAGATCACGCCAGGTGCGGTTCTGCGGGCGGCCCAGCACAGCGAGACGGTCCTCGCCTCAGACGGCGGCGGCGGTTTCTGCTGGCCTGACTTCGCCGTTTCGTTCGACGCGATCTTCACAGTCGCGCGGGTGCTCGAGCTGCTGGCCGTGAGCGGCACTTCGCTGGGGGCGCTGCGTTCACGAATCCCGCAGGTCACGCACCGGACCGCGGTCGAGTTCTGCCCGTGGGAGGTGAAGGGCCGCGTGATGCGGACGATGATGGAGCGACACCTGAAGGACCGGGTCGACCTGACCGACGGAGTGAAAGTGTTCGTCGACGATGGTTGGGTCCTGGTCGCGCCGGACCCTGACCGGCCCGAGTACTACATCATCGCGTCGACGAGGGACGCCGGGCACGCGGACCGGCTCGTCGAAGAGTATTCGCAGCTGGTGCGGTCGGTCGTGGCCGAAGCGGCGCCTCAGGCGGAGGCCGTGGTCGAGACCTAGAATCGTTGGTCTCGGCCGAGCGGGCGTAGCTCACCTGGTAGAGCGCAACCTTCCCAAGGTTGAGGTAGCCGGTTCGAGACCGGTCGCCCGCTCCACCTTCGTCCTCCGGATTGTCCTCGAGTGCGCCTTCGCGCGCGACGACTGTTCGGTTTGGGGCCTTTCGACCAGCGCTGATACGCCCCTTTTACAACAGTCGTCGAGTGTTGACGGGGTATTCCTTTTCCGCACGGCAGTGCGCCTTAGCCCGAGCTCTGCACCCGGTCGGGAATCCGCAGCGCCATCGCGCCCCAGGCCATCGCGCCCGCGGCGAAGATGCCCGGCGTGAACGCGAGCGCGGCCTGTCCCGTGGCGTCCCACAACGCGCCCGCCAAGAGTGGAATCACGAAGGCGGTCGCGTACTGCAGCGTGAAGATCGCCGCGCTCATGCGCGCCACGTCGCCGGCCGGGGCAACGCGCGGCGGAAGGCTCAGGACCACGACGAACGCAAGCGCCGTCGAGAAACCGAGCACGAAGGCCCACGCCACGACACCCACGCCAGGAGTCAAGACGAGGCCGAGCTGCGCCGCCGCCATGATCACGGCCGACCCGATGAAGCCGGCGCGACCGGTCAGCAGGCGCGGCCAAAGCGCGACCGCCGGCGCCGTCAGCAGCTGAGATCCGTTGAGCACGCCAAGGGTGGGCGAGATGAGGTCATGACGGCCGGTCTGGTCGAGAAAGTCCGGGATGAACGCGTTCGCGCCGAAATAGGCGGCTGACGCCATCCCCATGACCAGGCCGATGCGGATCGCCTGGCCCTGGCGCCAGTCAGGCCACCATCGCGGCCGAGCCGCCGAGCCCGCCGTCCGAGCAGGGGCCGCGGCACCGATCGCGATCGCGCTGACGAGCACGAGCGCCGACCAGGAGGCGATGGCCCACCGCCAGTCGCCATGCGCGAGCGGCAGCACCCCGACCGGGGTCGTGAACACGGTGGGCAGGGTCTCGCCGATCAAGATGCCGTTGGCGTAGACCGCGGTGGCGATGGCGATCCGTCGCGGGAACCACTCCCGGACGAGCGATGGAAACGCCGGTTGGGAGAGGGCCACGCCGACCCCCATCAGGAACGTGGCCGTGAACAGGACGGGAATGCTCGGCCCGTAGCCGCGGAGAGCGGCGAAAACCGCCACCGAGGCCAAACCCACGAGCAGCGCTCCGCGCACGCCGAGCTTGGCGATCAGCAGCGACCCGGGCACCGAGGCGATGGCAAGAAGCAACACGGGGCCGGACACCAGCGCACCGACCGACTTCTCGTCGAGGTTCAGCGCGTGGTGGATCGACGGAATGAGCGGCGGTACCGCGAGCATAGTCAGCCTCAGGTCGATGCCGCCGAGCCATAGAAGCAGCAGCCGCACCCAGTCGGCGCGCGTCAGCCTCAAAGCTCTTGCATACTGAGCGCGATGTCCGGCCTCCTCATCGTCACCGCCGCGGGTCCCGAGGACCCGACACGCGCGACTATTCCGTTCCACATCGCCGTCAACGGGGCCAGGCCTTCAGGAACCGAGGTTGCGGTCGCGCTGGCGGGTGACGCTGCGGAGCTGATCAAGCCCGACGTCACCGCGAACGTGCTCGGACTGGGCGTGCCGCCGCTGCGCGAGCTGCTCGACAAATGCATCGACCAGAACGTTCCCGTTTACGTTTGAAAAGGCTGCGCTGAGGCCCGTGGGGTCTTGCCGGAGATGCTCACCCCGAACGCCAGATACATCACGCCGCCCGACCTCGTGCGGCTGACAATGGAAGCGGACAAGGTCCTCAGCTTCTAGGAACGCGTGGCGCCGATGGCGGCGAGCGCGCTGGGATTCTCGAGCGACGACAGGTCGCCGGGATCCTTGCCGATGTAGACCGACTTCACGACCCGGCGCAGGATCTTGGCGTTGCGCGTGCGCGGCAGGTCGGTGACGAAGTGCACGGCTTTCGGCCGCAAGGGTTTGCCTAGCGCCGCGGCCACCAGGTTCTGCAGCTCCGCTGCCAGCTGCTCGCTCGGCTGATTGCCAGGCCGGAGAATGACGAAGCACACAAGCGCCTCGCCCT
>VBGV01000201.1 GCA_005880755.1 Chloroflexota bacterium | reverse complement strand
ACCCGAACGCGCTCACACTTCGTATCCAACCGGAGGAGGGCATCTCCCTGAAGTTCGGCGCCAAGGTGCCGAGCGCGGGGCTGCGCATTCGCAGCGTGACGATGGACTTCCAGTACATGACCTCTTTCCTGGTGGAAGCCCCCGAAGCCTATGAACGGCTGCTGCTCGACTGCATGATCGGCGACCCGACGCTGTTCACCCGGGCCGACGAGGTCGAGGCGGCGTGGGCGCTCATCGATCCGATCGAAGAGTCCTGGCGCAACGGCCGACCTCCACTCGGCACATACCCCGCGGGCACGTGGGGCCCGCCGGAGGCGGCGCAGTTGCTCCAGGATGGCGGCAGGGAGTGGCACCGGCCGTGAGCGAGACAGTCACTGACACGAATCCGGAGTGGCACGGCGAGGACGTGACGATCCGCGACGTGCTGGCCGCCCTGACCGAGATCCGCAACACCTTCGCTCACACTGAGGCGGGAGATGACGAGCATCCCCATCCGCGCAACTGCGTCATGACGCTGGTCACCGTCGCGACCAACGACTCTGAGGAGCGGCTCGCGGTGCGCACGTCACAGGCGATCAGTTCGCAGCACCCCGCGCAGGCGATCGTGATTCGAGAGGATCCAGCCGCGCCCGGACACCACCTCGATGCGTGGATCACCACCGAGGTGCAGCGACCGGAGATGTCGTGCGCCACCGAGTGCGAGGTCATCACGCTCAACGTCCGCGGGGCCGCGGCGGACCACCTCGACGCTCTGGTCGATCCGCTGCTCGTGAGCGGTGTCCCTACGTATCTGTGGTGGATGGGCACGCCGCCGTTCGGGAAGCCCGAGCTGCGCGAGGCGCTGCGGATCTGCGACGGTCTGGTCGTCGACTCGGCGCAGTTCGACGAGCCGTACCGCACGTTCCGCGATCTGTCGGAGCTGCTGAAGGTTGCGCACCACCGCCTCGGCCTGGCGGACCTCCAGTGGTCGCGGCTGCGCCCGTGGCGCGAGTCCCTCGCCCAGTTCTTCACGCCGCGCGACCGACGTGCCTTTCTGGCCGGCATTTCCGAGGTCGGCGTGGACTACCAGGGCGAAGGGCGCGGCAACAGGATCGCCGCGACGCTGATCACGGGGTGGCTGGCATCAGCGCTCGGCTGGAATCTCAAACGCGCGGCCTCCGGGTCAGGCGGCATCGTGGTGGCCCACTACGAGTCGGCGGGGCGGTCGATGGAGGTCGCGTTCCGGTCGGTGCACAGGGAGCATCTCGCGGCAGGCGAGCTCAGCGCGATCCGCATCGCGGGCTCGGCGCGCGGGGTGACCTTCCGGCTGTCGGTGCAGCACGACCCGCAGCGCAGGCGCAACGTTGCGGAGCCTGCGTATAGGACCCTGCACCAAACGGGTGGCGAGGACGACGCGGGCATCGAGCTGGCCGAACGTCGCGCCGAGTGGCATCGCGACGTGCTCCATGAGAACCTGGATTCGCTCCACCACACGGCGACGGGGGATCCTCCGGGCGAGAGCCGGCCGAGGCGGCCGACGGTGTCCACAGTCGAGCGGCGGCAGCTCGATTCGACGCGTGTGCTGCTGACCTTGATCGAGGTCGGAGATGGCGAGCCGCTGCGGCACGTGCAGCAGCTCGACGCCGAGGACGAAACGTCTCTTCTCCTCGACCTGCTGTCGACGGGGACGCACGATGAGGTCTTCAACCGCTCCCTGGCGGCCGCCGCGGAACTGGTCGCAAAGTTCTAAGCCACCTCCCTCTCCCCATAGGGCAGAGGGGTCGGGGTGAGTCTCTCTATGACCTCCCTCTCCCCACAGGGGAGTTGGGGTGAGTCTCTCTAGACCTCCCTCTCCCCACAGGGGAGAGGGTTGGGGTGAGGGGCGTGGAAAGCGGCTTTCCTAATGACCTCCCTCTCCCCACAGGGAGAGGGTAGGAGTGAGTCTCTCTAGACCTCCCTCTCCCCACAGGGGAGAGGGTCGGGGTGACTCTCTCTAGACCTCCCTCTCCCCACAGGGGAGAGGGTTGGGGTGAGGGGCGTGGAAAGTGGCTTTCCTATAGCAGTCTCTCTATCTCGTCAGACAGACTGCTCAAGGCGCGCCGGTACTTGTCGAGCCTGGGCTGCTGCGTTGAGCCAGGTTGGAACTCGAATTGGTAGTGCACGCCGTCGGGGCGCGCAAACCTCAAGAGCTCCGCGGACGGGATGACGAGACACTCGTCATGGAACCGGCGCTCGTCCGGCATCCAGGCAACCACGGTGAAGTAGGTCGTCGGCGCGGGTCGAAAGCTCGACATGTAGATGTCAACCGGTCGATTCGGGTTCACGGCGTCGACGCTCACGGTCTTGATCTGGAGCCCGACAACGCGACCGCTGGGCAGGTGCCGCACCGCGAGCTCGACTGTCTCGAGGTCTGGAAAGGGCCGGAACAGGTTTAGTCGCTCAGCCTCGGCCAGGCGGCGGATGACCTCGGACTCGCCCAAGAAACCGAGTGGGCTGCGGCGCAGCCACGGAGGCTCGGCGGCGATCGTCGGCGCAGGCAGACTCAGCGGCACGCCAAATTTCTCGACCAGCTGATCCGTTGGCACGACCCACGGCTGCCAACGGTCCTTGGATCGGGGATTCATGCTGAACGACATCGCGTATTCGGGCGCGCCGTTCGCGGACGTCAAGAGCGCCAGGCGCCGGAAATCCGGAGTCGGGACGACCAGCAGCTTTGGACCCAGCCCGCCGTCGACGATCTCGCCGCCGATGAGCACGACGCGGTCGTCGGCCACGCTCTCTGCCGCCACGAGGAGCTGCACCGTGCCCTTCCGCAGCGACGATCGCCCCTTCGCCTGCACCGGGATGTAGGCGCCGTCGGCCAAACGGTGCAGCAAAGCGTCGACCCCGCGATCCAGGAGCGGGCGAAACACGTGAAGGTGTCCTCGCGACTGCTCCATCAAGAGAGCCCAGACTCGATCCTCGAAGACCTGGCCCGAGGCGCTCGCCTCGTCCCGCGTCCAGGGCCCTTCCATGAGGGCCTAGGGTAGGGTGAGAGGGCAAATTTGAGCGAGTTCATCGTTCTCGCGACGGCGGAAGACGTCGCCGCGGCCGCGGCCGCGGAGATCGCGCAGGCATTGCGCGACGGCGCGCGTACGCTCGTCCTGGCTGGCGGCACGACGCCCAAACGCTGTTACGAGCTGCTAACGGAGCTGGACGTGCAGTGGGGGAGGGTCGCGGTTCTGTTCGGCGACGAGCGCTGCGTGCCACCCGACCACCCCGACAGCAACTACCGCATGGCGAAAGAGGCGCTGCTCGACCGGGTGCTGCCCGCGACCGTCTACCGCATCCCCGCTGAGCTGGGTCCGGACGAGGGCGCGGACGAGTACGCGGAGGTGGTGGCCAACGTCGCGCCGCTCGATTTCGTGCTGCTGGGAGTGGGGGAGGACGGACACATCGGATCGCTGTTTCCGGGGCATGCCGCGCTGCGGGCGGACGGGCTGACCGTCGGGATCCACGATTCGCCGAAACCGCCACCCGAGCGCGTGACCCTCACGCTCGAAGCGATCCGGGATGCGGGCCGTGTGCTCATCCTGGCGACCGGGCAGGGCAAGGCGGAGGCGGTGGCCCTGGCGAAGCGCGGCGAATCCCCATCCGGGATGATTGCGGGCGCAAGATGGCTGATCGACCGAGCCGCCGCCGACTCCTCCCTCTCCCCCCAGGGGAGAGGGTCGGGGTGAGGGGCCCGGAAAGCAGCACAGGACACCGCTGATGCCTCGGATTGAGATCGTCCCGTCGATCCTGTCCGCCGACGTCGGCCGCCTGGCCGAGCAGGTGAAGGAGGCGGAGGCCGCGGGCGCGGACCGCATCCAGGTCGATGTCATGGACGGTCATTTCGTACCCAACCTGACCTTCGGCCCAGGCGTCGTCGAAGCCGTGCGCCGGGCGACCAAGCTGCCCATCGAAGCCCACCTGATGGTCGACCGGCCGGAGCTGTTCCTGGAGGCGTTCGCCAAATCGGGGGCAACTCTGATCGAGGTTCAGGTGGAGGCGACGAGTTCTCTTTACAGGACGGTGCAGACGATCAAAGAGCTGGGCGCGAAAGCGGGCGTGGCAATCAACCCGGCGACGCCGGTCGAAGACCTCCGAGAGATCTTGCCGTACATCGACCTCGTCAACGTGATGACGGTCGAGCCGGGGTTCGGCGGACAGAAATTCATCGGGCGCAGCCCGGAGAAGATTCGCCGCGTGCGCGCATTGTCCTCTGAGGTGGAGATCGAGGTCGACGGCGGCATCGACGCGAGGACGGCGCCGCTGGTGGTGGCGGCAGGCGCGACGGTGCTCGTCGCCGGGAATTCGGTCTACGGATACAAGGGCGGAGTGGCCGCCGGGATCAAGGCGATCCGCGAAGCCCTTGACTGACGAGTACAAGCAGGTCGCGGCGCACAAGGCGCTGGAGCTGGTCCAGGAGGGGATGCTGATCGGACTCGGGTCCGGGTCGACGGCCCGTCATTTCACCGAGGGTCTCGGCCGGCTGGTCGCGGAGGGGCTGAAGGTGCGAGGCGTGCCGACGTCGCGGGCAACAGCCGAGCTGGCGGCCGAGCGAGGGATTCCGATCGTGACCGAGCTCGTCGGCCAGATCGACCTCACGGTCGACGGCGCAGACGAGGTGGATCCCTCCCTGAACCTGATCAAGGGCCGCGGCGGCGCGCTGTCCCGCGAAAAGCTCGTGGCGGCGGCCTCGAAGCGATTTGTCATCGTGGTGGATGAATCAAAGCTGGTGAAGCAGCTGGGGAACGGAGTCCTGCCAGTCGAGGTGCTGCCATTCCTGTGGCGATCCACAGCGGAACGATTGACCGCGCTCGGCGTCAGCCTTGTCCTCAGAGGTGGGGAAGAGGTCCCTTTCGTGACTGACAACGGCAACCTGATCCTCGACGTCAGTGTTGAGGGAGGGATCAAGAATCCCACCGATCTCGGTGTCGAGCTGAAAAAGGTGACTGGCGTCGTCGAGCATGGGCTGTTTGTCGGCATGACGGACACGGTGATCGTGGCCGGACCGGACGGCCCGAAAGCCATCGGTAGACCTCCCGGCTGAGCGGTCGCAGTCGCGGCGGTCGACCAAGCAAGGCGATGCGCGGTTGTTGGCACAATTGCGCGTGGAGCGGTCGCACGGTCGAGTCCGCCGCCCCACGACTGACCAGGTTCCTCGCCTTAGCCGCGCGGCGGTCGACCGAGCTAGGCGTTGTGTGTAATTCGCCAGAATGATCGCGGAGCGGTCGCCTAGCTCGGTCGAGGGCGCGGCACTGGAAATGCCGTAGGCCCGCAAGGGCCTCGAGGGTTCAAATCCCTCCCGCTCCGCCAACTCACACCGGGGTATGCCTAGACGCGT
>VBGV01000065.1 GCA_005880755.1 Chloroflexota bacterium | reverse complement strand
TGCGGCCGAAAGCCGCCGCACCTGGAGTCGAGCTAGATCGCGACGATGCCAAAGGGTGTCGCACCGACCGGCAGGATGAACGGCGTTCGGCGCAGCTCGGCGAGCGAGCCGCCATTGACCGCGAATGCGCTGATTGCGCTGAGTGAGGCGTCGACGACGTAGAGGTCCGCGCCTGATGGATGCCCTCCTACAAGGAAGGCGCCGAGCTCAGAAGCTGACCCGGGTGAGCCTCCACAGGCGGCCGGGAGGATACAGCTGGTCGGCCGTGACCAGAGGCACGTCGAAGCTGTAGTCCCCGAGCACCACGTGCTCGGTTCCCTCTACCGTGCTTGGTGCCACCGGCTTCTCGATGACGATCGCCTTGGCGTCGAGGTGCTGGCGCAGGATCATGCCCGGCCACTCGGCAAGGTCGACGTCGACGGTCGAAACCAGGTCCGACTGTTCGCCCCAGGGCGTCGTGTAGTTCGCGACCGACTGATTCCGGGCGATGACGCGGCGAACGTGCAGCGCGGGCGAGGCGGCCGCAATCAGCGCTTGAGCGGTCGCGAACGCGATCTGGAGCGTCGGCTGCCCCATGACGCAGCCATACACGACGATCGTGCGACTGTCCACCGTGACGTTGGCCGCGAACAGGAAGTTCGCGCCCGTGTTGAGGCCGGAGCCGGTCTTGATGCCGATGATCCCGCCCTGGCCAAGGAGTCCGTTGACGTTGTAGACGGTGCCGGCCACCGGAAGGTTGGCCTGGCCCAGGGCGACGATCTGCGCGAAGACCTCGTTGAGCATCGCCACCATGCCCAGGGTTGTGAGATCGGTGGGCGTGCTGACGCTCGAGGCCGACGCGCCGCTCGTGTCGGCGAACTTCGTATGTGAGAGATGCAGCTCGGCGGCGCGCTTGTTCATCTTGGCCACGAAGGCGTCGATCGAACCGGCGTCCCAGCGTGCGGCCGTCTCGGCAAGGTTGTTCCCGGACGGAATCAGCATTCCCTCGAGGACCTGGAACAAGGTCAGCTGCTCTCCCGCCTGCACCTTCACAACGGACTGCATGTCGGCGAGGTCCGCCTCATAAGAGCGGATGTCGGCGTCCGTGATGGTGATGTTCGCGCCTGTCTCGCCCTTCTTCAGCTTGCTGTCCTCGAGCACGACCAGCGCGGTCATCACCTTCGTCACGCTCGCGGCGGGGATGGCCTGCTCGTTGCCGGAGGTCCCCACGAACCCGAGACCCGAAACCGCGACCGCCGCAGATCCTCTAGACGGCCAGGGCAGCGATGGCGCTGTGCCCGGGACGACCTCGGTCGTATGGAGAAGATGCGTGGCCGCGACGGCGGGGATGGGGCGCAGGTAGTTGAAAGCCGACGCCGCGACGACGATCAGCAGCAAAACGACTCCGGCCCGCCGCCACATCGCCGAAAAACCTTAACTGAGAGCGCGCCGGACCGGTTCCGAAAGGCGAACGCCCAGGTAGGTGGCGAAGGCCAGCGACGTGATGAAGAAGCTGACCGGGTGCGGCGAGAAATAGGCGACGCTCAATCCCAGCCAGGTGAACAGCAGCGCGAGGCCCACGCCGATCCCGATCGCGTACGGAGGATGGCTCGTGAAGCGGATCGCGATCGCGGCGGGGGTGACGATGAGGGCGAAGATCAGAAGCACCCCGACTACCTGCACGGCCTCGGTCACCGCGACAGCGAGGATCGCCATGAACGCGACCGACAGCAATGTGATGGGGACACCTTTCGCGCTCGCGAGCTCCTCGTCCACGGAGGAAAAGAGCAGCGGACGGTAAACGACGACGAGAGCGACCAGCGTGATGACGCCGGCAACCAGGGTAACCAGCACATCCCGCTCGCTGATGCCGAGAATCTCGCCAAACAGGAGCGCGTAAGCCTCGGTGGCGTAACCGCGGTACAGCGAGATGAACAGCACGCCCAGGCCGAGAGTCCATGCAAGGACGATGCCGATGGTGACGTCGCGCCCCCGCAGCCGGTTGCCCAGCGCACCGATCGCCGCGCCGCTCCCGAGGGTGAACGCCAGCAAGCCAACCACCGGGCTCAGGCCGGCCACGATGGCGCCGGCCGCGCCGGCAAACCCGATGTGGGAGAGCGCGTGAGCCGCGAACGCAGACCCACGAAGCACCACGAAGTAGCCGATCGATCCGGCGACGATGGCGACGATGGTCCCCGCCTGGAACGCGTGGATCATGAAGTCGTAGTGGAAGAGCATCGCCAGGTCGTCGAACGGGTTCCAGCTCGGTGTCGGGTTGGCGATGGTCAGGTGGAGAGCGGCGTCAACCATGCGGGTGGCTTGCCTCCTCCTCGAGGCCGACCACGAAGACACGGCCGCGGCTGTCCCTGACCACCTCCACCGGAGAGGAGTAGATCTCGGACAGCCGCTCGGTGGTGATGATCTCGGCGGGCGTGCCCATCGAGACCTTGCCCGCCGCCATGTACAGGACATGGTCGATGTGCGGCAGCAGTGGGTTGACGTCGTGCGCGATCAGCAGCACGGTCAGCTCGCGACGCCGTGCCACGTCGCGGATCAATTGCACCATCGCGCGCTGGTTGCGGACGTCGAGGTAGGAGAGCGGCTCGTCCATCAACAACAGACGCGGGCTGCCGACGAGTGCCTGGGCCAGGAGCATGCGCTGCTGCTCGCCTCCCGAGAGCCGGCCCAGCGGCTGGTCCGAGTAATCGCGGGCGCCGACGGCGTCCAGCGAAGCCTCCGCCGCCTCAGCCGCCCGAGCGCGTCCCACGAGACGGACGCCCCAGCGGTGGCCGTCGAAGCCAAGCTCGACGAAGTCCCGGCCGCGGATCGAAAGCTCAGGGTCGAATACCGGCCGCTGCGGGACGTAGCCGATGGTCGGATCACCTCGTCGGGGGGTCCGTCCGAACACCTCGAGCTTGCCGGCGGAGGGCGCAAGCCGGCCCAGGATCGTGCGGATCAAGGTCGTCTTTCCAGATCCGTTTGGGCCCAGGATCGCCGTGAAAGAGCCCGCCTCGATGTCGAAAGTGGCGCGCGACCAGACCGTCCGCGTGCCATAGGTCGCGGCCAGGTCGTGCGCGGAGATCGCGAGGTTGCTCAGCCTGAAGTCTTCAATGCAGCCTCGAGGTCCTGCAGCTGCTTGAGCTGCCAGTCCTGGAACGAGACATTCTCGGGCTGAAGAGTCTCGGACACGCCGACGCTCGGGATGCGATGCGAGCTGGCCAGCGATTTGATGTTCGTCGTCACCGCGCACTGCGCCGGCCGGCGGGTCGTTGCCCTCGGCGACGGCGTCCATGAACTCGACCGGCGTGATCAGGTCCAATCCAAGCGCGGCGGCCATGTACTGGAAGATGCTCTCCGTGGCTCCGATCGGAACGTGGGGGTACTTCTGCTTGATGTTCGCGATCTCGTCCATGTAGGGCTGGAATTGCGCCTTCACCTGAAAACGCTGCTGGTCGAAGTAGGTCGCGTCCGCGGGGTCGATCGACTTGTAGTCCGACGTGATTTCGTCGGCGATCCGGGTCACGTATGACGGCTCGTACCAGAAGTGCGGGTTGTCGCCCTGCTTCTTGCCCAAAAGCTCGGCGATGTTCAGGACTCGGCGGTTGGTCGCCTTGTTCGCGTCCAGGAGCTTCTGGCCCCAGCTGTCGTAGCCCGCGCCATTGAGGATGACGAGCCTGGCCTCGGCGAACGCGCGCGCGTCGCTGGAGCTGCTCTCGTACTCGTGGGGGTCGGCGTTGGGGTCGGTGACGACGCTCTGCACGGTGACCTTCGTACCGCCGAGCTGGGCAGCGATGCTGCCCCAGAAGTTCTCCCCGGCCACGACGGTGATCGCCGTGCCGGACTGCACGGAGGCCGCGCCCCCGCATGCCGAGCAGAGCAACAAGCCGACCAGAAGCACGGCCCACCTCCCCATCGCGCAAGAGCATTGCACAAGTTGATTGCGCAAGTCAAGTGCGCGTAGACTGGGCGGCAGTGGCGCGACCGAGTCCCGTCAGCGACCAGGTCCGGTCCCTTTTCGGGGCAGAACAAAAGCACCTCTGGTCGATCGACGAGCTGCATGAAGCGGTTGTGCAGTCGCTGGGCGCCGCCGATTACTCGACCGTCTTTCGCGCGGTCAGCGGGATGGAGAAGGACGGCGCGATCAAGCGGATCGACCTGGGCGACGGCAAGGTCCACTACGAGCTGTCGGAGGAGCACCACGAGCACATCCGCTGCGATTCGTGCGGACGGGTGGTCGAGGTGCCCGGGTGCGTGCTCGAGGACGCCGAACGCTCCGTCAAGTCGAGCACCGGCTTCCTCGTGACGAGCCACCAGCTGCTTTTCACCGGCGTGTGTCCGGACTGCTCAGCCCAAGCAAGCGCGCGATAGGCAGTAGCAGGCCGCCCTGCACCACCAGCGAGAGCACGACCATTCCGTAGGCCAGCACCGCAACGTTTGGATTCACCTGCGGATAAGTCGCAACAGAGAGCGCGAGCGCGACCGAGAGCGCGCCGCGCAGTCCCCCCCACATCGTCATGTGCTTCCAGCTCCGCGGGATCGACGAGCCCTTGAGACCGGCCAGCCCCAGGAGGCCGTAGACCGGGACGGCGCGGGCCACGAGCATGATCGCGTATGCGCCCAGCGCGAGACCCGCGACCGCGGCCAGGCGCTGCGCCGGCAGGGCGACGCCGACCAGCAGGAACAGGATCGCGTTGAGGACGAAGGCGAGCAGGCTCCAGAAACCGTGCAGCTGCGTGCCCTGTAGGCGCCCGGTCCTGCTGCCGAAGCGAGCGACAACGATTCCCGCGGCAACGACGGAAACAACCCCCGAAGCGTGCACAGCGTCGGCGGCAAGGTACGCGCCGTACGCGAGGACGAGCGTGATCAGGATCTCGAGCTCGGCCTCACGCACCATGCGAAGAAACGCCACCGCGGCTGAGCCGGCGGCTGCGCCGATCGCGACTCCGACGACCGTCACAAAGAGGAAGCGCAAACCGGCGTCGGGCAGCGACGGATGACCCGAGAGGATCGTGCCGAGCACAGCCGAGAAAACGGCGACGCCTGTCCCGTCGTTGAACAGGCTCTCGCCGTCGAGGATCGCTTCCAGACCGCGCGGGGCGCCGACCTGCCGGAGCAGCTGGACCACGGCGATCGGGTCTGTCGCGGCGACGATCGCGCCGAGAAGAAATCCACCCGCCCAGTCCAGGCCGAGCCCGTAATGGGCCAGGGCGCCGATCAACACCACCGTCAGGAACACGCCGAGCGTGGCCAAAAGGCTGATCGGCACCACCCGCCTCCACATCTCGTCCAGGTCGACCGCGAGCGAGGCCTCGAAGACGAGCCCGGGGACGAAGGCGAGCAGGCTCCAGAAACCGTGCAGCTGCGTGCCCTTTAGGCGCCCGGTCCTGCTGCCGAAGCGAGCGACAACGATTCCCGCGGCAACGACGGAAACAACCCCCGAAGCGTGCACAGCGTCGGCGGCAAGGTACGCGCCGTACGCGAGGACGAGCGTGATCAGGATCTCGAGCTCGGCCTCACGCACCATGCGAAGAAACGCCACCGCGGCTGAGCCGGCGGCTGCGCCGATCGCGACTCCGACGACCGTCACAAAGAGGAAGCGCAAACCGGCGTCGGGCAGCGACGGATGACCCGAGAGGATCGTGCCGAGCACAGCCGAGAAAACGGCGACGCCTGTCCCGTCGTTGAACAGGCTCTCGCCGTCGAGGATCGCTTCCAGACCGCGCGGGGCGCCGACCTGCCGGAGCAGCTGGACCACGGCGATCGGGTCTGTCGCGGCGACGATCGCGCCGAGAAGAAATCCACCCGCCCAGTCCAGGCCGAGCCCGTAATGGGCCAGGGCGCCGATCAACACCACCGTCAGGAACACGCCGAGCGTGGCCAAAAGGCTGATCGGCACCACCCGCCTCCACATCTCGTCCAGGTCGACCGCGAGCGAGGCTTCGAAGACGAGCCCGGGCACGAAGGCGAGCAGGATGAGGTCCGGGCCGATGGGCGGCAGGCGCAATCCTGGAACGAGACCGATCAGGATGCCACCCACTGCGAGCAGCACCGGATAGGGAACGGTCGGCGTGGTCCGGGACAGCAGGCGCAGCGCCGTGGCCGCTACCCCGAGCAAGATGAGAAAGAAGAGAAAGCTCTGCGCGGTGCTCACCTGGACGTGGTCGACCTCCTGCCGACCAGCCTTCCCGGCACACCTTCCGATCTGCGGCGGTTCCGCGGAACCGCACGCGGAATTTTATGCCGTCGGGACCGCGTTGAATCCCATTTCCGGCCTCAACGCGGCAGAGTCATTACATCGCCCAGGACGAATCCCTTTTCCGTAATCTCGTAGCGATGGACCGTCGGCCGGTGGTGCAGTGCGCGCGTCTTCAGGATGGTGATGGCGCGGGCCAGCTCGGGCCCCTCCTGCACGTACTGCAGCAGCACGACGTTGTCGGCCAGGTGCGAAAGCCCCTGCTCTGAGATTCGTCTGAGTTCAAATAGCTCCGGAACCTCGACGATCATCATCAGGCTGACCCCCGCACGCTCGAGGCGCTGAGTCAGCGAGAACATCCACTCGCGGAAGCGTGTCGGATCTGCCGCCGCGGTCATGACATCAGGCAGGCTGTCGATGACGACGCGCTTGGCGCCGGTCTCGTCGATCAGGTCGAGGAGCTGGTAGACCCATTCGTCGATGTAGACGTCGACGACGCTCCTGCTGAGGACGCTGACTCCGCCCTTCTTGAATGACCAACCGAAGCCCCGGGCGATCCGGTCCAGCTGCGTGGTGTTTTCCTGGAACGTCGCGAGGATGCCCGGCTCGCCGGCTTCCACGCCATGGAAAAGGAAGTGCAGCCCCATGAGGGTCTTGCCGATGCCTGACGGCCCCGCTACCAGCGTCGCTGCCCCCGACCAGTAGCCACCCTCGCCGAGCATCTGGTCGAGGGGCTCGATCCCCGTCGATGAGCGCTCGTCCGGCAACTCGTACCGGGTCTCGTTGATGGCATCGGCAAGCCGGGGAAAAACGTCGAACCCCGCGTCGGTGATCCGGTAGGCGTGCTCGCCTGAGCGGTATGCGCTTCCGCGCAGCTTCAAGACCTGCATCACGCGCAGCTCGCGAGCCCCGATCTGCTTCACGTCGAGTGCAATGATCCCGTCAGCCACCGCGAACTCCGCAGCGTCCAGCGCTTGTCCGCGTGTGTAAGGCGCGTTCCATACAACGGTCGTCGCGCTGGCGCTGAACAATCGCGTGAGCCCGTAAAGAAAGCGACGAAACGAGGTGGAATCGCCGGAGACGGCTTGAAAGGCTCGAAAGCTGTCGATCACCACGACGCCCGGCCGAAGCTCTTTCAGGTAGCGCTCGACGGTCTCCGCGATGTGGTCCAGCCCGTTTCCACCGAGGACCTGGCCGAGGTCCTCATAGACGACGCGGCCTGCCCGGACGGCTTCAGGATCGAAGACCTTGAGCGTTTCGCCGAATCGAAGGATCTTGTCCAGAGGCTCTGACAGCGTGGAGAGATAAAGCGCCGGACTTTCCGCGGTCGCGTTGTGAAACGCGAACTGCTGGCTGAGGATCGTCTTGCCGCTGCCGGGCACGCCGACGATCAGGTTGATCGAGTTCTTGAGCAGGCCGCCGTTCAGGATCTGGTCGAGTCGGGGGTTGCCGCTCGGGAGTCGCTCGATCAACGTGTGATTGACGAACGGCGTGATGGACGCGTGAGGGCGCTGGTGCCGAGCAGGTCTCTAACCGACGAGACGAGCGCAAGCGGCTCGATGGGCTTGCGCAGGAAGCCGGCCGCCCCCAGGTGGAGCGCCTCCTCCGCGCTGTCGATGGCCGCCACGGCGAGGACGGAACCCGTTCCTTTGCCCGCAAACTCCGAGCACAACCGGAAGCCCGCTCCCCCCGAGATCAAAAGGTCGATCACGACCACGTCCGGCGACCGTTCCTCGAAGTGCAGCCGGGCCTGAACGGGGTCCTGGGCGATCGCCACGTCGTAGCCCTCGGTGCGGAGGAAGTACTCCGTCAGGTCCGCGGCGTATGGGTCCCTGTCGACGATGAGGATCAGCGGCTTGGCTTCTGATCGCCGCTCAGGGGGCGCCGCGGGAATTCGGGACGCAGCCAGCTCCTGAGCGAGAAGCCGGTGTGCGTCGGCGGCGCTGGCGCCTGAATCCATCTGCGCCTTGACGAAGCGAAGCTGCTCGACCTGGGTTCTCGAATAGAGCCGCTGGGCGCCACCGCTGCGGCTCGGCGTGACGACGGAGTAGCGCTCCTCCCACGCCCGAAGGGTCGAGGCGGGTACGTCCAGCATCCGCGCGACGGCTCCGATGCTGTACACGGCGCGATCGGATTTCTCGTTGGCCACAAAACCTCCGGTTTAGTCTAACTGTTCAGCATATATCGCGCAATATCTAGCCCAAGTAGGCTCCTTGAGCTAGCTGTTGCACAAGTATCGAGAAAGTTATAGAGTGTCTGGAGGGGAGATTCGGTCAACTTGCGGAGGGATTGGGGAATGAGCGATGGCATTGAGCGCCCGCTGGATGAGGAGCTCCATGCCCGGCCCGCGAGGGGATTGATCGAGCTCTGGCTCGAGGCGATTGATCGCTGGATCGCGCGCTTCGATCGGAATATGGGAGGGGTGGCCGGCAGAAGGGAGGGCCGTAATCGAGAGGAAGGAAGGGGACCGACTCTACGCTGACAACCGTCTGGTCGTGTTGCGGACCGAGCCGTTTGGCACAGTCGTCCTCTCGGGATTGATGGATCATCGCAACGCCGGCCCGGTGGCACGGTCACTTGCCAGGGAGCTCGGTCGCGACGGCCAATCGCCACGCGGCGAGATGCGCCGTGACGGGGACCTGCGGGTTGACGTCAGCCGTCTCGAGTTTTCCGATGTGAGCGCGATCAGGGCCATCGTCGACGTGGCTCGCAACGCTGCGAGTGGTCGACTCGTCCTTCGTGGCCTTCCGGACGCGATTGTGCGTGTGATGTTCGTCGTCGGTTGGAGCGACCTGCCGAACCTCGTGGTGGAGGAGAAGTAACCGCCTCTCGGCGCATCTGTAAAGTGGCGACCAGTGAAGGCCCTGGTCAAAGCGAAGAGGGAACCGGGCCTCTGGCTGCAGGACGTGCCCGAGCCCAGGCCAGGGCCAGGTGAGGTACTGCTTCGCGTCCTCCGGACCGGGATCTGCGGCACCGACCTCCACATCGACGCGTGGAACGAGTGGGCCCAGCACACGATCAAACCCCCGCTCGTGGTCGGCCACGAGTTCGTGGGCGAGGTCGTCGAGCTGGGCGAAGGCGTCGCGTCCGTGTACCCCGGTGAAACAGTCGGCGCGGAAGGTCACATCGTCTGCGGCCGCTGCCGCAACTGCATGGCCGGCCGCCGGGCGCTGTGCGCGAACACCGTGGGCATCGGCGTCCAGCGCGACGGCGCCTTCGCCGAGCTCATCGTCATGCCGGCGGGCAACCTGTGGCCGCACCTGACCAAGATCGATCTCGACGTGGCGTCGATCTTCGATCCCTTCGGCAACGCGGTCCACACCGCGACCCAATTCCGCCTCGTCGCGGAGGACGTCCTGATCACCGGCGCCGGACCGATCGGGATCATGGCCGCGGTGGTGGCGCGCCACAACGGTGCACGCTTCGTCGTCATCACCGACGTCAGCGACTACCGGCTCGAGCTCGCGCGCAAGATCGGTGTGACCAGGGCGGTGGACGTCAGCAAGACCAACCTTCGTGACGTCCAGGAAGAGCTCGGCATGAAGGAGGGTTTTGACGTGGGCTTCGAGATGTCCGGCCGGCCGAGCGCAATGCGCGACATGATCGACAACATGGCCCATGGCGGCCGGATCGCGGTGCTCGGCCTGCCCGATCACGAGTTCGGCATCGACTGGTCGCAGGTCGTTTTCAAAATGCTCACCGTCAAAGGCGTCTACGGCAGGCAGATCTTCGAGACCTGGTACCAGATGTCGGTCTTCGTGCAGAGCGGCCTTGACATCTCACCCGTCATCACGCACCGCTTCCCATACGAGCAGTACAAGGAGGCGTTCGCCGTCGCCCACTCAGGCCTGTGCGGCAAGGTTGTTCTGGACTGGAGCTCCTGATGTTCGAACGAATGCGATCTCACCTGACACAGCAGCTGCAGGAGATGCGCGACGCCGGGCTGGAGAAGCCGGAACGCATCATCGGCTCGCCGCAAGGCGCGACGGTCGCCGTCATGGACAAAGAGGTGCTCAACCTCTGCGCCAACAACTACCTGGGCCTGGCCGACCATCCCGCGGTCTTGGCGGCGGCGAAGGAAGCGCTCGATCGCTGGGGCTACGGCATGGCGTCGGTGCGGTTCATCTGCGGCACACAAGAGGTCCACAAAGAGCTCGAGGCGGCGCTCAGCGATTTCCTGGGGACGGAGGACACCATCCTCTACTCGTCGTGCTTCGACGCCAACGGTGGGATCTTCGAAGCCCTCCTCGACGAGCGCGACGCCGTCATCTCAGACGCGCTCAACCACGCCAGCATCATCGACGGCATCCGCCTCTGCAAGGCGCGGCGATATCGGTACGCGAACCGCGACATGGCCGACCTCGAGCGCCAGCTGCAAGAAAGCACCGGCGCGCGATTCCGGTTGGTCGTGACCGACGGAGTGTTCTCGATGGACGGATACATGGCGCCGCTGGCGGAGATCTGCGAGCTCGCCGAGCGCCACGACGCCATGGTCATGGTCGATGACTCGCATGCCGTCGGATTCATCGGCCCCAACGGCCGAGGCACGCACGAGCACCACGGCGTGATGGGGCGGGTCGACGCCATCACCGGGACTCTCGGCAAGGCACTGGGCGGAGCGAGCGGGGGCTACGTCTCGGGCCGCCGCGAACTGGTCGCCATGCTGCGCCAGCGCTCCCGCCCATATCTCTTCTCCAACTCGGTCGCCCCGCCCATCGCGGCCGCGAGCCTGAAGGTGCTGGAGCTCCTGCGGACCGCCGGCGACCTGCGGCAGCGGCTGGCGGACAACACGAAGCTGTTTCGGAGCCGTATGGCCGAGGAGGAGTTCGACATCCTGCCAGGCGACCACCCCATCGTCCCGGTGATGATCGGAGACGCGGCGCTGGCCGGACGGATGGCGGCGGCGATGCTGCAGAAAGGGGTCTACGTGGTCGGGTTTTCGTACCCGGTCGTGCCCCAGGGCAAGGCCCGGATCCGGGCTCAGGTGTCGGCCGCCCACACGCGCGACGACCTGGAAAGGGCGGTCCAGGCGTTCGTCGACACGCGGCACGAGGTGAGCCGGTAGCCCAACCCCGGAAAGCGTTTTCCGGATACATGAGCGAGCACGAGCTTTTACTGGTCCAGCTGGGGGACGCCCTGTCCAAGGTGGCGCGCCCTCACCGGTGCGACGACGAGCTGCCGGCGGAGGTTCGGATGAACCTCTGGCAGCTCGGGTTTCCCTGCAGCGAGCTGACCTCGCGGGAGGAACTCATTGCCAGGCTCTGGGCGCGCAAGCGCAGAGTCCTGACGGCGATGCAGCCGGAATGGGGCGGGCCCCCAGTCACCCCTCCAGCCGCGGCCTAGCCGTCCCATCCGACCCGGCGGCGGAGGCCGCGCAGGAAGCCGGGCTCGTTTACACGAGCGACGACGAACCGGGGATCCATCGCGTGCGCAAAGGCAAGCGCTTCGAGTATCTGGGTCCCGACGGAAAGCTCATTCGCGACCCGGCGGTCCTCGACCGCATCCGTTCCCTAGTCATCCCTCCGGCGTGGAAGCACGTCTGGATCACCGCGCGCCCGCGTGGTCACATGCAGGCAACGGGGCGCGATGCGCGAGGGCGCAAGCAGCACCTGTACCACCCGCGGTGGCGCGAGGTCCGCGACAGGAACAAGTTCGACCGGATGGCCGGCTTTGCGAGAGTGCTGCCGCGGATCAGGAGCCGCGTGTCGCGCGACATGAGCCGGAGCGGGCTGCCGAAGGAGAAGGTCGTGGCGACCGTCATCCGCTTGCTCGAGACGACGTTCGCGAGGGTGGGCAACGAGGAGTACGCGAAGGAGAACAAGTCGTTCGGGTTGACCACCCTGCGTGACCGGCACGTCGACGTGAGGGGAGCGACGGTGCGATTTGTGTTCCGAGGCAAGAGCGGCGTCGAGGTGCAGGTCGGGATCACCAACCGGCGGGTCGCGCGGGTGATCAAGCGTTGTGAAGAGCTGCCGGGGCAACACCTGTTTCAGTACGTCGACGTCGACGGAGAGCGCCGCACGGTCACCTCAGACGACGTGAATCAATACCTGCGCGAGGTGACCGGAGAAGACTTCACCGCCAAGGACTTCCGTACCTGGGCCGGCACGGTCCTGGCCGCGGGCGCCCTGCGTGATGCGGCGGAGTTCGAATCCGAGAGCGAGGCCAAGCGCAAGGTCGTCGCGGCGATCGATGAGGTCGCGCACAAGCTCGGCCACACCCGAGCCGTGTGCCGCCGTTCATATGTGCATCCCGTGGTGATCGACACCTACCTGGGCGGCCGGTTGGAGGCCGCGCTCAGCAGAGCCGTCTCGCGGATACCGGCTCGGCTCAAAAGCGATGAAGCGGCCGTCCTTTCGCTCGTGCGGCGAAAGGCGAGGCGCAACGCCGCGTGAAAGAAGTCGTCCTGCTGTTCGTGCGTGCCCTCGCGGGCGGCGCTCTCGTCGTCGCCTTCGCGATGTTCAGCGACATGCTGAAGCCCAAAATGTTCGCCGGCCTTTTCTCGGCCGCGCCTTCGGTCGCGACCGCCAGCATGCTCGTGACCGGTTTGGCGATGGGTCCTTCGAAGGACGAGAGATACGCGACCGGAATGATCGCGGGCGCGGTTGCACTGGTGTTCTACGCACTCACCGCGGCGCTCCTGGTCAAGCACCTCGGCGCCGTCGTAGGAAGCGCCCTGGCATGGTTGGCGTGGGCGATGCCGGCATTTGTCGCCTACTGGCTCTTTTTGCGATGAGCAAGTACCTGGTTCGATTTGCCTTTGGCGCTGCCATCTCACTTGTAGCTGGACTGTTGGGGATGGTGTTTGGACCGAAGCTCGGCGGCTTGTTCCTCGGCTTTCCAGCCATCCTGCCCGCATCGCTCACGCTGATCGAGAAGAAGGCGGGCAGGCAAGAAGCCGCCATCGACACCGAAGGCGCGACGCTCGGAGCGATCGCGATGATCCTGTTTGCGCTGCTGGTCTCCTTGACCGTGGCGCGATGGGGCGTGGTGCTCAGCCTTGCCGCGTCATTGGCCGTCTGGACCATGGTCGCCGTCGGCCTTTACACGCTGGTGATGGCTGTGTTCCATCGCCAGCCGGAACCACCCTAATCGGTCTTGACTTCCTCTCCGCCCTGCGCCCATCGGGTGTGGTAGGCGCCGGCGCGGTCGACGCGGTGATACGTGTGCGAACCGAAATAGTCACGCAAGCCCTGGATCAGGTTGGCCGGGCCCCGAGCGCGCCGGTACCCGTCGTAGTACGCAAGCGAAGACGCGAAGGCGGGGATCGGGATGCCGTGATCGACGGCGGCTTTGACCACGCGACGCCAGGCCGGCTGGGCCCTGGCCAACGCATCCTGGAAGAACGGCGCCAGCATCAGGTTGGGGAGGTGCGGATCCTGTTCGTACGCATCCATGATCGAGCTCAGGAACTTGGCTCGAATGATGCAGCCGCCACGCCAGATCGTGGCGAGCGCGCCGAGGTCCAGGTCCCACCTGAACTCCTTCGAGCCCGCGGCGAGATGTTCGAAACCCTGCGCGTAAGCGACGATCTTCGATGCGTAAAGGGCCTCCTGCACGTCGTCGACCAGACCACTTGCCGACTTCGTGGTCGCGGGGCCGGTCAGGATGCCCGACGCTTTCACACGCTGCGCTTTCTGACTCGACAGCATGCGAGCGAAGACGGCCTCCGTGATGCCGGTCAGCGGAACCCCGAGCTCGAGCGCGGACTGGCTGGTCCACCGGCCGGTGCCTTTCTGCTCGGCCTCATCCTCGATGCCATCCACCAGGGCGGCGCCGCTTCCATCGTCGTGCTTGGCGAGGACATAGGACGTGATCTCGATCAGATACGACTGCAGGCGTCCTTCATTCCATTCGCGAAACACGGAGGCGAGCTCGTCCGGCGCGAGACCGAGAGCGTTACGCAGCAGGTCGTACGTCTCGGCGATCAGCTGGATGTCGGCGTACTCGATCCCGTTGTGGACCATCTTTACGAAATGCCCGGCGCCGTCCGGTCCGATGTAAGTGCAGCAGGGGACACCGTCGACTTTCGCCGCGATCGCGGTCAGCATCTCTTCGACGCGCTCGTAGGACTGACGCGTCCCGCCCGGCATGAGGCTCGGGCCGTGCAGCGCGCCCTCTTCCCCGCCGGAAACGCCGCATCCCAAAAATCCGAAGCCGATCTTCTCGAGCGCAGCGCCGCGACGCTGCGTGTCCTGAAAAAAGGAGTTGCCGCCGTCGATGATCACGTCGCCCTTGTCGAGGGCTGTGGTCAGCTCATCGATCACGTCATCGACCGGCCGCCCGGCATTCACCAACACGGCCACCGCGCGCGGCGGTTTCAAGACACGAGCGAGCTCCTCGAGGGTCGCGGCGGGAATGAAGTCGCCTTCTTGGGAGTGATCGGCAATGAATTGTTCGGTGCGCCGATGCGTGCGGTTGTAGACGGCCACGCGCACGCCGTGAGACGCGAAATTGCGCGCGAGGCCACCGCCTATGGTGCCGAGCCCGACGACCCCCATCTCCTTCTCGGGCATGCTGCAACCTTACTCAGATGAAGCGGGCAAATCAAAAGGCGACCCGGCTGCTGATGATCAACCGCCTTGCGGGCAGCATGGACGCGTCGATTGAGGCGAGGCTGCGCGGTGAGTTTGCGGGCCACCGCGTCATCTACTTCAACCCGCGGCGCGACTTCCGGAAGCTGATCACGCCGCGGGCGCAGGTCGTGGTCGCGGGCGGCGATGGCACGGTCGAGTACGTCGTGCGCCGGCTGGTGGACTCGAAGCATCCGCTCGGCATCCTGCCCATGGGATCGTTCAACAACTTCGCCCACGCCCTCGGTCTGCCGGTCGACCTGGAGCGCGCGATCAAGGTCGTCAAGGAGGGTCACGCGCGCGGGATCACGCTCGGGCGCGTCAACGACAAGGTGTTTCTCGAGGCGTGCGCGATCGGACTGTTCGGAGAGGCGATCGTGCTGGGCGATTCGGCCAAGGACCTGCACTTCGGCGACGTGGTCAAAACGCTCCGGCACGTGATCGAGGCGAAGCCTTTCGAGTACGAGCTCTCAGGCGACATCAAAGGGGACGGCACCGCGATGTCGCTTGTCTTCAGCAACACCTCATCGATCGGCAGCCACCTGCCGGTCAGCGTTTCGAACCCGATCGACCCCTACCTCGAGCTGTCTGCGGACGCGGGGCACTCGCGATCGGACATCGTCGGGCGCGCGCTGGCGTCGGCCCTGCTCAGCAAGCACGCCGAGGAAGGGTCGGAACGGATCTTCCGGTTCAAACGCGTCCGCGTGAAAACGCGGCCGAGGGTGAGGGTTTACGCGGACAACCGGCCGGCCGGGCGCACGCCGGCGGTGGTGGCGGCGGAGATCAGCGCCCTCAAGGTGTACCTGCCGACACACGGGAGCCGTAAGTAGGCTACGGCGCGGTCGCGTTTCCCGATTGAGGCTCTAGCCGAGGATCCAGCGTGGAAATCGACAGCCGTCGCATCCGCCGTTTGATTCGTCGGAGCCGCTCACGGGAGCGGATGCTGGACCGCGCGGTCCGGAGCCAGGCCTGGCTCGACCCGGTGGCGGTGTCGATCCAGAAAGCGGTCGGGGCTGCCTATGAGGCACTCGGTCCACCCGGCCCGTCGATCAAAAACGTGATGCACGGGACCACCGCGCTCGGCCATCCTCTGCACCCAGCGCTCACCGACGTGCCGGTCGGGGCATGGACGGTGGGGGTCCTCGCGGACTGGCTTTTCGTGGCGACCGGGCGGGTGCCCGCTGTGGCAGGCGATCTTGCGCTGGCGATTGGCGTGGCGGGCGGCATCGTGGCGGCGTTGACCGGGTACACCGACTTCCACGAGACCGACGGGCACCAGCGCCGAACCGCGATGGTGCACGGGCTGACGATGACGTTCGTGCTGGCGGTCGAGATCGTCTCGCTGATGGTGCGACTTGGGGTGCCGGAACTGCGCCCGTTCGCGATCGGGCTGTCGACGTTGGCGTGGCTGATCGTCGTGTTCGGGGCATATGTGGGTGGACATCTCACGTTCGGGATCGGGACGGCTGTGAATCACAACGCATTCTTCGAAGGCCCGATGGACTACGTGAAGGTGGGGACGCGGGAGGACTTTCGCGAGGGCGAGATGCGGCGGGTCGAGGCGCAGGGTCTGCCGGTCGTGATCTTGAGGCGAGACGGCCTGCTGCGTGCGATCGGCGCCGTGTGCGCGCACGCGGGGGGTCCGCTTGAAGAGGGAAAGCTCGATGGGGACGTGGTGACGTGTCCGTGGCACTACTCGCGGTTTCGGTTTGGGGATGGGAAGGTGGTCGGCGGGCCGGCGACGTTTGATCAGCCGCTGCTGGTCGTGCGGGAGCGGGGCGGGATCGTGGAGGTCAAGCTGCCCAATCCTCTGAAATAGGACGAAAAGAGGACTATGAAGAGGGTGGCGGGGTAATGCCTGGCGACTTGTAAGTATGGCAATGTTGACCTGATCTATATGTTAATTAACTTGCTATTCGTACCTATGTTCGGTACGATCGATGCATGGAGCAGCCCACCGCCTCGTTCGAGGAGCTGGCCCAGGAGCTGGTCTTTCGCGAGCACCAGATCGCCCTCCTCCAGGTCGAGGCCTCCATGCTCGCCGCCGAGCTCTCCCAGAACGGTTTCCTGGAGCGAGAGGGCTACAACTCACCCACCGACTGGCTGCGCTTCAACTGCCACCTGACGGACAAGGTCGCCTCCGACCGGATCAACGTCGGCGAGCACCTGGCCAAGATGCCGCTCAGCGTGGATTGCCTGCGCGACGGCTCGATCGGCTACAGCCACCTGGCGGTGATGGCGCGGACGGCGGAGGCGGTGGGCAAGAAGTTTGATGAGCGGGCGCTCTTGCCCCTGGCCCTGGAGTTCACGCCGGGCAAGTTCTATTACAAGTCACTCCACTACCGGCACTCGGTCGACGCCAAAAAGTACGCCGACGAGCAGTCCGACGACGCGACCAACCACCACCTCACCCTGAGCACGGCCGAGTCCGGCCACCTCCTCATCAACGGAGTGCTCGACCCGGTTGGCGGGGCGGCGGTGCGCGCCGCGCTGGAGCCGCTGGCTCGCAAGAGCGGCGAGCACGACCACCGGCTGCTGCCGCAGCGCTACGCCGACGCGTTGGTCGAGCTGGCCTCGGGTGGCAAGCAGGCCAACATCCAGGTCACGGCCACGATCGAGACGTTGAAGGGACTGGCCGGCGCCGCGGCCGGAGAGATGGAGTTCTCGCTCCCGATCTCCTCGCTCGCCGTGCAGCGGATGGCCTGCGAATGCAGCGTGACGCGCATCCTGCTGAGCCAGGAGTCGCTGGTAATGGACATCGGCCGAACGACGCGGATCGTGTCGGCGCCCCTGAAGCGAGCGCTGAAGGCTCGTGACTGCCACTGCCGGTGGCCGGGCTGCGAGCGGCCGGCTTCAAAGTGCGACGGGCATCACCTCTTGAGCTGGATCAACGGGGGTCCAACAGATCTGGACAACCTCGTCCTTCTATGTCGCCGGCACCATCGGATGGTGCATGAAGGCGGCTGGCAGCTCATCAAGACCGAAGACGGTCAGATAGTGACGATCGCTCCGACGGTCACCTTCGGATTGCCGCGCGGGCCCGATTAGTCCGCGTTCACCTCGGCGGAGTTGTTCTCCGTCTCCACCACTCGCACCTTCAGCAGGCGCGCGGGTTTCATGTGTGGCTCCAGGCGACGAAACGCCGCCAGTGCGACGTTCTCCGCGGTCGGCATGACACCTCGCATGAAATCGACGTCGCGGTTCATGTGATGGTGATCGACTGCGTCGACGAACTCCCGCCGCAGCACGTTGTCGACATGCTTCAAGTTCACCACCATGCCCGTCTCCTGATCGACCACGCCGCCAACTGTGACCTCGATCACATAGTTGTGGCCGTGGTCGGTCGAGCAGGCGCCGAAGACCTCGCGATTCTTCTCGTCGGTCCAGTCCTCGCGGCACAGGATGTGTCCGGCCGCGAAGGTGGCGCGGCGGGTGATGCGCACGTTGGCGGTCATGGATCCATCCGCAAATTAGCACCCGAGAGCGGCGACGACTCGGTCGAGGCGAGCCAGACGATGATCCGCGCCACCTCCGCGGGCTGCAGCGCCGGGCCTTCGACGCCCGCCGTGCGGAGCATCGGCGTGTCGACTGAGCCCGGGCTGATGGCGTTGACCCGGATGCCTCGCTCCCGTCCTTCGACCGCCAGGGCTTCGGTCAGGCCCGCGAGGCCCGACTTGGCCGCCACGTACGCGGACATACCGGGAAACTTCTCGGCTCCAAAGACGCCCGACAGGCTCGAGACGAGGACGATGGAACCGCCACGGCGGCGCATCAGCTTGAAGGCCTCACGGCTGCACAGGAAAGCGCCGCGCAGCCCGGAGTCGATCTGGCGGTCCCAAACGTCAGCGGTCATGCGGGCGAATGGGCGCTTGATCAGGACCTGCGCGCAGTGGATCAGGGCGTCGAGCGACTTCAACTGCCGAAATGCTCTGACAACGTCCTTCTCGTCGGACACGTCCGTGCCTTCGCGCCTGCTCAAAGATGTGACCTCCCAGCTACGGGCCTGGAGCTCGCGGACCACCTCGCGCCCGATGCCTCCCGATCCGCCCGTCACCACCGCCGTCAGCGTCATCGCGCGGTGAGCAAGAGAGCCTTCTCGTATCGGTCCAGCGCGGCGCCGAGTCCGAGGCGACGCCGAGCGCTGGAGGAGACGGTTGCGCGGTCGAGGGCGAGACACCTGCGGACGGCCAGCGTCAGGTCGCCAACGTCGTCCGGCTCGGCGAGGAAACCGCTGACGCCTTCCTCCACCACCTCTGGCATGGCGCCACGGCGGTAGGCGGCGACGGGACAACCGGCCATCTGAGCTTCCGCGGCGACCATGCCGAACGGCTCCTCCCAGCGCACGGCACAGATCACAACCGCGCTCTGTGCCATCAACCCGCGCAGCTCCTCGCGCCGCAGTGAGCCGAACTGGACGGTGCCGGTGAGGTCCACCTCATAGGCCGGATCGTAGTGCGCGCCGGCGATGCGCACGTCGAGGTTGGCGGCCCGCGCGGCCTCGATTGCGTGCTCGATTCCTTTCTCCGGGGAGATGCGTCCGGCGATGAGTGCCGCGCGGGCTGGGCTGAACTTGACAGGCATGTCGCCGACTCCGTTCGGCAGGACCTGCCCCACCTCGACGCCCGCCGAGCGCCACGACTCCAGGCATGAGCGAGAGACGGTCGCGAGCTGTGAGGGCGGCACGTCCCGCGCCGCCGCGACGACCGCGTCGACGATCGGCGGCAGATGAAGCGTGTGCAGCACCGGCAGGCCCCGAGCGAGCTCGAAGGCGGGAGCGTCGAAGGCGTGCTGGCTGATCACGTCCACGTGCTCCGCTGCGATCGCTTCGAACATCGCCCCCAGCGCCGCCGCGACACCTGGGGCCGGAGGCGGCGGCGCGCCACCGGGCATGACCAATGCAGCCGTCGCGTCGAGGGGCGCCCGGACGGTGGCCAGCTTCACGCCGGCGACCTCGGACCCTTCGGTGCAGTGGAGGGTCACCTCATGGCCTCTTGCGACCAGGCCCGCGGCGAGGTCGCAGATGAACGCCTGCGCGCCACCGAGCTGCGCCGGCCGCAGCGGAGTCACCGGTGAGGCGACGACGGCGATTCTCACGACCGCGCCTTAGTCTGAACGGCGGGTTCGGTGGACTACGAAGAGGCGGTCGAGAAGGCTCCGCCCGGCTGGCGACATTTCGGCGTCGACGACATCGCGCGGCTGCCCGACGCGGTGCGCAAACACGAGATGGCACGCGTCCCGCCCGGAGAGTCGGGCGATCGGTTGGTGCGCGCACTGTTCTGGACGCTCGTCTACCACCTCGAACCCGAGAAGTGGGACGAGCTCACGAGGTTTGAGCCGATCCATCCTGACCTCATCGCCTCGTTGCCGGACAGCGTCGACGTCGCCGTCGACGTCGGCGCGGGCAGCGGCCGGCTCACGCAGCACCTGGTGACGCGAGCCACGCGTGTGATCGCCATCGAACCGTCGGACGGTCTGCGCGCGATGCTCAAACACCGGCTGCCCCAGGTGACCGCCATCGCCGGTTGGGCCGAGTCGCTGCCGCTCGAGTCGGCCGGCTCTCAGCTCACGATGGCATGCGGTGCTTTCGGCCCGGATGAGGTCGTGCTGGCCGAGATGCGGCGCGTGACGGCTCGAGGAGGGTGGATCGCATTGATCAGCCCCGAGAGCCCGGATTGGTTCGAGGAGCAAGGATGGAGGCACATCACGGCCCCAGCGCTGCCCGCGCCCGACCATCCGCCGTGGATCGACGAGTTCTTCGGGCCGCTCGATCCCCCACATGAGCTCGTGATGGTCCAGGTCGGCTAGAGGCCGCGCCTCAGATCATCTTGCGGACGCAGTCGGGGCAGCCCTCGGCCTCCTTGACCGCGTCTGACTTCAGGAGAAGGCCGACGAGCTTGCCGTCGGACGTGGTTACCGGCGAGCACTCCAGTTTGTGCTCGGTCATGTAATCGGCCATCTCCTTGATGGGCACATAGGGCCGGAAGGTGCTGGGCCCCGGACGCATCGCCTGCTCGATCAGCATGTCCGGGTCCTTGGCGAGCTCCCCGGCTCGCAGCAGGCCGAGCACGACGCGGTTGGGATCGACAGCCACGGCCGCATCCCAGCGCGCGGCGCGCGCGCGATCGCGGACGTCACCCACGCGATCCGTCAGCGAGCAGACCGGGACGTCCTTGCGCGCCACCGTGCCCGCGCGCGGGCGAGCCGCGTTCTCGCCTTCGGTCGGGAGGCCGGCGGCCATCCAGTCGAGCTTGCCGGCCTTGTAGTGGGAGACGTCAGTGAACCCGAGGAGCTCGAGCCGCGCCGCGGCCCTGGGCGCCATGTCTCAAGCCGAATCCCAGCAGTACACGATGACCGGTCGGTGTGGATCGAGCGAGGCTGCGCTCTCTCGATTGATGTCCCGCAGCGGAATGCTTCGAGCGCCGGGGAGGTGGTCCTCTTCGTACTCCTTGGCCGAGAGGACTTCGACGAGCTGCGCGCCTCGCGCGACGAGGTCCTGGAGCTGACCGCGATCGATCAGCTTGGCCATGAATCCATCGTAGAAGTTACGCCGGCGTCGCCGAGGCGGGCTCCTTCTCCGCCACCTGTTCTTCCTGTGGCTGGGCGGCGTTGCTCTGGATGCCGACCCAGTTGACGACGGCACCCACGAGAAGCAGCCCCGCGCCGATGACCATCGCGAGGTGGAACGAGCTCGTCGAGGCGTCTCGCACCGCAGCCACGAGGTTGGGATCGGTCGGCGTGTTCAAGGGGCTGACCAGTTTGCGAAAACTCTCCGAAGTGACGTCGATGCCGGTGACGCGCGCCGCCAGCAGGGAATAGAAATTCGCGGTGAGAAAAACGAAGATCAGCGCCCCTGCCAGCTGCGGACCGACGCGCGAGATCGCATTGTTGATCGCCGACCCGAGTCCCGCGTACCGCACCGGCACCGACGTCATGAGCGCGGTCGTCAGCGGCGCGACCAGGAGACAGAGGCCGAACCCGAAGATGATCGATGCGGGCAGGAAATCGGTGAAGTACGCCAGCGGAGGAAGGTACGTGCCCGGATTGTTCGGGTCCAGCTTCCACGGCGTGCTGGTGGCCGGAACGCGCACGTACCAGAGCACGCCGAGCGCCATGATCACCGGGCCGGCGGTCATGAACAGGCGCGCGCCGTATCTCGCGGACAGGCTTCCGAACCGGCGCGACAGGAAGATCAGGAAGAGCGAGCCTGGAATCCCCGCCGCGCCCGCCGCCGCCGCGGCGTAACCGAGCGTCCCCTGCTGGAACAGGCCTACGTAATAGAAGGTCACGTAGAGCGCGCCATAGATCACCAGAGTCGAGATGTTCGTGACGGTGAAGTTGCGGGAGCGGAAAAGCTCGAGCGGGATGAGCGGGTGCGTCGCGCGCATCATCCAGAAGGGAAGGGCGGCCGTCGCCACCACGCCCACCCCCAGGATCACGAAACCGAGCGCGTCGTGCCACGCCCGCTGCTGGCCGTAGATCGTCCCGAACGCGAGGCCACCGACCGCGAGCGCGACGATGGCGGCGCCGATCCAGTCGAACTGCGACGAGGCTTGCTCGTCGCGGCTCTCTGGCACGTGCTTCCAGGTCGCCCACGCCGCCACCGCCACCAGCGGAACGTTGAGAAAGAACGCGGCCCGCCACGAGATCGTGTCGACCAGGAGGCCGCCGATCAGCGGGCCGAGGATCGTGGTCGCGCCGGAGGCGCCGGCCCACGTCCCGAACGCTCGTCCCTGCTCGCGGCCCGAAAAGTTAGCCGTGATCAGCGCCAGCGACCCCGGCACCAGGAGCGCCCCTGCGGCTCCCTGCAGGATCCGGAACAGGACGAGCAGCTCGGTCGTCGGGGCGAAGCCGCACAGCACAGACGTCACACCGAATCCGAGCAGTCCCCACAGGAACGTTCGCTTGCGGCCGTAGTAGTCGTTCACCGCGCCGGCGAGGATCAGGAGCGCGCTGAGGGTCAGGAGGTAGGCGTTGTAGATGTACGACTGGCCTTCGAGAACGCCGAGGAAGGAGCGCGGTAGGTCTCGTCCGATGCGTGGCAGTGCCACGTTGACGACCGTCGAGTCGAGGAAGACGATCCCCGACCCAAGCACCGCCGCGGCGAGGATCCAGCGTGAGCGGGTCATCCTGTCGGAGAGGTCAACTTCCCCAAGCCGTCGCCTATTCTGCGCGCGATCAGCGCGGGCGCGTCGTCTGCCTCCGCACCCTTCGCGCGGCGAACGCGGACACCAGGATGATCAGAGCTGCGCCGACTGGCCAGAGCGAAGTGAGCGGCAGGACACCGTTGTTGGGTAGCCCGGGCACGGTGCTGCCGGTGACCACGGTCGAGGCAGCGTCGTTGGACGGGTTCGGATCCACCGGCGTGCTGGAAGATCGGGTCGCGGTGTTGGTCACCGGCGTTGTCCGTTGACCGTCACCCTCAGCTAGAGCGTCGCCCCCGCTCCGCTCGCCAGCGCACCAACGTCCCAGACGCCCGTTCCCGCGTTGTAGGTGCCCTGGCTTGGGGTCGCCGACACGAAGGTCAGGCCGGCGGGTACCGGATCAGTGACCTGCAGCGCTGTCGTCGCATTGGGTCCGCCGTTGTGCGCGGCAACCGCGTGAACTTCGACCCCACTAATCCGAGCAACCGTGAGGTAACCGAGGACCCATGTAGAAACCCAGGGCCATGTCCGCACCGATGCCTCCCGCGACGAACCTTCTCGGCCCTTTGGCGCTGGATTCTATGCGGAGGTCGGTCAGAAGTCTTTGCGGCCCAGAAAATGTTTGAGAACCTCCGGGCGGGAGGCTTCGTACAGCGCGATGCGGTGGCCGCTCGGCAGGACGAACGACGAGCACGGGCCCATCGGGATCTCGAGCCGCCGTTCGTCTTTCAATCCGCGTTTCTTCAGCTCGGCCGCAGCCTTACGCAGGTTGTCGACACGATAGATGTAGATTGCGCGTTCGCCCTCGAGGTGGTCGGTGAGCAGCACGTGTGGAGGACCATCCGTCAGCTCCACCATCGCCACCCGCGCTCCCATCCCCTCGACCGCGAATGCGAGCTTGCCGCCGAGCACATCGGTGAAGAACCGCGCGTCGGTCGCGACGTCGCTGCTCGGCGTGTAGAGGTAGTCGAGCTGCAGGAACGGCGTCAGCTGCCGCCTTTGGCGATTTTGACGCCATGGCCGTGGTTCGCGGTCTCGTGCTTGAAAGTCTTGCTCTGCCAGGGGAACAGGGGCGACCTGGCGAATTTCTCGATCAAGGCCTTGACGTGCGGCTCCTGGGCGCGTGGCACGGCGAGCATGCGTCCGGTCAGCTTTCCGTCGAGGTCTGCGAGGCTGGGCGTCCGCGCCGTCCTGTACAACGCCATCAGCTCGTCAGGTCCCAGGGCGGCAAGATCGTCCAGCATCTGGACGCGGGCGATGCGCTCGCTTTGTGCTCATGGCGGGCAGGATAATCCCCTTCGCCCACGAAGATAAGAAGAGCGGCCCAAAGACGTCGGGCCAGGCCTAGACTGTGGCCGGCGCCGGAAGAGGCCCGCTGGGCAGCGGCCTTTGCAACGAAAGGGAGCACCCACATGATCACACTCACAATCGACAAGCTTCGCGAGCAGGTCCGGGGTGATGTCATCACCGCCGATGACGAGCGCTATGACGAGGCGCGCAAGGTCCGGAACGGAATGATCGACAAGCGTCCGCAAGTCATCGTGCGGCCCGCCAACGCGGGCGACGTGATGTCTGCGGTCAATTTCGCGCGCGAGGGAGGACTGGATCTTGCGATCCGGGGAGGCGCGCACAGCGTGCCTGGCTTCGGAACGGTTGACAAAGGGGTCGTGATCGACCTGTCAGGAATGCGCGGCGTTCGCGTCAACCCGCAGAGGCGCACGGCCCGCGCAGAAGGCGGCGCCACCTGGGGCGACTTCAACGCGGCCACCAACGCTTTCGGGCTGGCCAGCACCGGTGGCATCATCTCGACCACCGGCGTCGGCGGTCTGACCCTGGGCGGCGGTATCGGCTACCTTGCCCGCGGGTATGGCCTCTCGTGTGACAACCTCGTCTCGGCCGATGTCGTCACCGCCGACGGCAAATTCGTTGTCGCGAGCGAGAGGGAGAATGAAGATCTCTTCTGGGCGATCCGAGGCGGCGGCGGCAACTTTGGAGTGGTCACGTCCTTCGAGTTCAAGCTCCACCCCGTCAAGGACATCTACGGTGGCCCGATGTTCTACGAGCTCAAATACGCCCGCGACGTTCTGAGCTTTTTCCGCGAATACATCGCCGGCGCTCCCCGCGAGATGGGCGCCTTCCCCGCGTTCCAGATCGCGCCTCCACTCCCATTCATCCCGGAAAAACGCCACGGCGACACGTTTGTTCTCGTCGTCGCTTGCTGGTCAGGCCCGGTGGCGGATGGAGAGCGCGCTCTGAAGCCGTTCCATGACGTCGCACCGGTTTTCGCCGAGCACGTGGGGGCGATGCCTTACCCGGCCTTGAACGCGGCATTCGACGGGCTGTATCCAACCGGCCTGCAGCACTACTGGAAGGCGAACTTCGTGAAAGAACTGTCCGACCAGGCGATCGCGGCGCATGTGGAGCACGGCACGAAGGTGCCCGCGATGACCTCGACGATGCACATCTATCCGATCAACGGCGCGTGCCACGACGTGGCATCCGACCAGACCGCCTTTGCCTACCGTGATGCCAACTTCGCGACGGTGATTGCGGGGATGTGGCCGGACCCGGCTCAGAATTCCGCGAACACCCGGTGGGTGCGCGACTACTACGACGCCACAGCGCCTCTCTCCGAAGCCGGTGGGTACATCAATTTCATGGCGGAGGACGACCAGAGCCGGATCAAGGCGAACTACAAGGGCAACTATCAGCGACTTGTGGACGTCAAGAAGAAGTACGACGCCGGCAACCTGTTCCACGTCAACCAGAACATCAAGCCCTAGCTGACTCAGCGGAGGCCCCGGCGATCAGCCGGGGCCTCGTCAGCGACGACCTACTTCAGCGCGGTCGGCGCGCTCCATTTCCAGAGATGAGCCCACTGCACCACGATCACCGCGGCGATGATGAAAACACCGCCCAGGAGCTGCACCGGTAAGAGGCGGTCGCCGAGCAGCGCGGCGGCAAGGAGCACGGTCACGACCGGCTCCCACGTGCTGAGCAGGGAGGAACGCGCGGCTCCGATGCGTGGAAGTCCGGCCAGGAACAGCGAGATCGCGATCATCGTCGGGATCAGCGCGATGGCGAACCCGACCGCCCAACCGCCCGCGGTGCTGGGCAAAACCAGCTCGCCCTGGAACGCCGCGAGGATGCAGAACGCGATGCCGGCCCCGGTCATGATCACGGCGCTGGCCCCGACCGCCGGCACCGAGCCCATGACGCTCTCCCCCACCAGGATGTAGGCCGTATAGATCGTTGGCGCGGCAATGGCGAAGACGAGCGACCACGCGATCTGCAGGTGTGCGCCGCCGACGAGCAGGGCGACGCCGAGAAAGCTCGCCACCAACGCTACGGCGTGCCAAACCGACACCGACCGGCGAAGGAACAGCCATCCCGCCACGACGACGAGGCTCGGGTAGATGTAGGCGATCAGCACACACAGCGACGCCGGCAGCGTGCGGAGGGCGGTGAAATACGTCAGCGACTGGGCGAAGTAGAACACCCCGCCCAGAGCTAGCAAGGTGAGCAGCCGGAGCCGCTCGAAGCGCAGCGGGTTCTGCCGCAGGATGAGCGCCAGTCCCCACATTCCGAATGCCGCGAGGACGAACCGGAAGGCGAGCGTCTGCGAGGTGCCAAGACCCTCGCGATACGCGAGCTTGGCCAGGATTGCGTTCGTTCCAAACCCGGTGGCGGAGACGAGGATCATCGCCACACCCACCCACTCCGTCCTGCGGCTCGACGCCGCGGCTGTCTCTACGGCCAGAGCAGGTGGCCGAGCACCATGCCGATCAAGACCGCGATCGCGTAAGTCGCTCGCGGGAACTGCCGGACCAGCGAACGAACGGCGTTCGTGACGGGATCAGTGCCTTTGCGCAGGGCGAGAGACTCCTGGAGCATCAGGAGGAACACAATCAGCGAGGCCCCTGTGGCGATAAGCGAAAGGATCGACTCGGGGGTGAATTTCACTTCGGGCCCTCCGGCGACGTGCGGCCATAAGCGGGACCCCACAGGAAATGCCCGAGCAGGATCCCGATCACGACTGCAATCACGAAGGCGATGCCGGGGTAGGAATGAACCGCAGGGCGTATGTACTCGGAGATGGGCGTGTGGCCCGTGAGCAACGCCCAGCTTTCGAAGGCCAGCAGGAGCGTGATCGTCCCGAACAGGGCGGTGACCGTCCACGAAAAGAGGTTGCCGATCACCAGCGCGTGACCACGACCTTCTTGCGTGTGTAGAAGTCGATGCCGTCAGAGCCGTGCACGTGCAGATCTCCGAAAAACGAACCCTTCCAGCCGCTGAAGGGAAAGAACGCAAAAGGCTGTGCGATAGGCACGTTGATTCCCGTCATGCCCGCCTCCACCCTCTCGCGGAACTCCCGTCCGGCGCGCCCGGACTGGGTGAAGATCGTAGCCATGTTGCCGAGTGACGAGGAGTTCGCCTGCGCGATGGCGTCGTCCAGCGTGGCGGCCCGCGCGATCGAGAGCACAGGACCGAAGATCTCTTCGCGGCCCACGGCCATCCGCGGCGTGACGTGGTCCAGGATGGTCGGCCCGAGGAAGAATCCGCGGCGGGACATCTCGCGGCGGCCGTCGACGACCAGCTCTGCGCCTTCAGCCACGCCCCGCTCGACGAACGAGGCGACGCGGTCGCGATGCTCGGCGCGGATCAACGGACCGACCTGCACTCCGGGCTGGTCGCCGGGGCCGACGACCATCTTCGCCGCCGCGTCGCGCAGCGGGTCGAGCAGCTCGTCCGCGGCCCCGCCCACCGCGACGGCCACCGATCCGGACAGGCATCGCTCGCCCGCGTTGCCGAAGGCCGAATTCAGGATGGCGGGCACCGCCACTTCGGGGTCGGCGTCTGGCATCACGACGATGTGGTTCTTGGCGCCGCCCAGGGCCTGAACACGCTTGCCCCGGGCGGCGGCTTCCGTGTACACGTGCTGCGCCACGGGTGCCGAGCCGACGAACGAGATCGCGCTGATGCCACGATGCTCGATCAGCGCGTCGACGGCGCCGGCCGCGCCATGGACCACGTTCAGGACCCCCGGCGGAAACCCCGCCTCGAGAAAGAGCTCCGCGAGGCGTGCACCTCCGAGGGGCGTGCGTTCG
>VBGV01000200.1 GCA_005880755.1 Chloroflexota bacterium | reverse complement strand
TCACCGCGCGGTTCGACGCGCGACGCAATCGCGGCGCCAGGACGAACAGGGCCAGGAGGGGGCTGTAGTTGGGCATCACACAATCTTGAACGCTTGCGGAGGCACGGTCGAGATCCGCGACCGTGCCTCCCTCGCCGGTACAGTGGTAGGGGACCGCATGTTCGAGGACGAGACTACTGTCGCGTGGCGAGCCATGCCGCGGCACGCGCCGGTCGTCGGCGCGGACGGGGCCGAGATCGGGACGGCCGAAACCGTGCTCGCCGACGAGGACGAGGACATCTTTCACGGAATCGTGTTGAAGCGGAAGCCAGACGGTGAGAAGGTGGAGGTTCCGGCCCGCCGGATCACCAGGATCACCACGCGTCGCGTGGTCACAGACCTTGGGCCCAGCGACGCCCAAGCCCTACCCGCCTACCAGGCGAACTGACCGGGCCTACGTCCTTATCTGTGTAGCGGCAGCCGGGCGCGACGTAAGCGCTAGGCGAGCTGCCTGGCCTCGGCCTTGCGCAGGAACTCCATCGCCTCTTCGACGGTCGGCACCTGGAGCACGTTTTCCGTCGCGAACTGTTCGGCTTCGGGGCTGCCGGCGCCGCGGATCCGGGTCGCGGCCGCTTTGAGGTCGTACTCGGTGCGCCGCGGCCGGACGCCCATTCCCAGCATCGTCCAGTACGCCCCGGGCTCTCCGTACGGCATGCCGACGCTGCCGGCGTTGATGACGCGTACGCGGTCGACCTTCCGGTCGAACTGCATGTGCGTGTGTCCGCACACGACGAGGTCGACGTCGAGCCCGGCCATGAACTCGCGCATCCTGTCGAGCGCGGTCTCCGCGGTCATGATCTCCTCGTCGCTGCGGGGCGATCCGTGGCAGAAGAGCACCCTGCCGATCCCCTCGACGTCGTCGACCGTCAGGGTCGATTCGAAAGCGGTGAGGAATTCGCGCTGCTCGCGCGTGATCCGGGTCGCGCACCAGTCTGCGAAGGGACCCGGCATCCGTCCCTTCGGCTTGCGGTCGAACGCGTCGACCAGGCCGCGGTCCGCGTTGCCGCGCACGAAGCGCGCGCGTGGCAGGCTCATCAGGAGCGAGATCGTCTCGGCCGGCATCGGGCCGGAGGCGACATCGCCACACGACACGATCAGGTCCGGACTTTCGCGCTCGACTTCGCTGAGCACAGCCTCGAGGGCGGGCAGGTTGCCATGAATGTCGGACAGCGCCGCGACGCGCAAGTTACTGCTTTCTGTCTTGCATCCGGCTGGCCTGCGCTTCGGCGGAGGCGTGGTCCGGGTACGGACCATCGAGCCTCACGCCCTCAGCCCGCCCGCCCTCATCGAGCTCCGCGCTGACGACGTACCAGCGCTTCCCCAGGTGCAGGACGCCATGCTGCAATCCGGCGGTCCAGCTCTTCGGCGTGATGCCGACTCGATCGCCCATCCCCGCCTGTCAGTCTACGGGCGTACGTCTCTGTGCGAAAGCGGCGATCAAGGCAAGGCCACCGAACCCGACGGCCAGGACGATGCCCAGGATCAGCAGCGGCGCGCTCAATCCGTACCTGATCGAATTCAAAAGGACGACCCCGCCGCCAACGCACAGTCCGAGCCCGACGCCCCACAGCCATGGTCGCGTCATACATAGGAAACGCCTGGCCGCGGCCAAACGTCACAGAAAATGTCAAAAAAGAGACTCCGGCGGCACGCATTAGCCTTTGCCCGTGAACCAGGCGCCGATCGGCATCTTCGATTCGGGTGTGGGTGGGCTCTCCGTTCTGCGTGAGGTGCACGCCGCGCTGCCCGGGGAGTCGATCGACTACGTCGCCGATTCGGCCAACGCGCCGTGGGGCGACAAGTCCCGCGAGTTCGTGCGGGATCGGGGCTTGAAGATCGCCCGGTTTCTCATCGATCAGGGCGTCAAGGCGGTCGTCATCGGATCCAACACCGGGACCGCAGGTTCGGCTGAGGCGTTGCGCGGTGCGCTGACCGTCCCCGTCGTCGGCATCGAGCCCGGAATCAAGCCTGCCGTCGCCGCGACGAAGACGGGAGTCGTGGGGGCGATCGTTCCGGCCGCGGTGAGCGAGTCCGACCGCCTCGCTTCACTGCTCGACCGCTTTGGCACCGACGTGAAGGTGATCATCCAGCCGGTCCCGGGACTGGTAGAGCACATCGAGG
Organism: Chloroflexota bacterium; assembly: GCA_005880755.1. Lineage (GTDB taxonomy): Bacteria > Chloroflexota > Dormibacteria > Dormibacterales > Dormibacteraceae > 40CM-4-65-16. The sequence continues at coordinate 4,099 of VBGV01000200.1, read as the reverse complement.
CCGCCGACCTCGACGGCCCGGAGCTGAAACAGATGGTCGAGGGTTACGTGCGGCCGATGCTCGATGCGGGCGCCGACACCATCGTGCTCGGCTCCACCCATTACGTCTTCTTGAAGCCGCTCCTCGCGGAGCTGGCCGGGCCGAAGGTCTCCCTGATCGAAACCGGCGCCGCGGTTGCGCGCCAGCTCGCCCGTGTGCTCGAAGAGCGCGACCTACTCTCCGCAAGCCCGGCCGGCCGCGAACGATTCTGGACGAGCGGCGACCCCACCACCTCGAGGCGCGTGTTCTCCGCGCTTCTAGGGCGAGCCGTCACAGTGGAGAAGCTGCCGAGCCTAGAAATATGAGAGGGAACCCAAATGGTTCCCTCTCATCGGCCGGTCGCTTCGCGACGGGCCTGCTCTCCTTCCGGTATGCGGTTGGGATTTTTTGAAAGCCACTCGAAGCGACGCTGGGTAGCCTGAGAGACAAAGTCGCGGCCGGGATGAACCCGGCCGCCAGAGCTACGCCGGAAATCTGAACTCGACGCGGGTTTGCAAAAACCTTACGAGTCGCACAGCAATTTCATAGCGGGCGCGCAGCAACGTCCGAGGCATGCCGCGCAGCTTTCCTCGTGTGGACCGTCTGTCGGTTGCGGTCGCGGCCGCGGCCATCGCCTTCATCGCGCTGGCGCCGGTGGGAAACGAGGCCCACGCGACGACCACGACCCCGAGTCGCACCATCAGCCTCGACCTCCTCATACCGCCGATGGCGGCCGGGTCCGCAATTGCGACCAACGATGTGGTCCAGGCTCTGGACGCGATGGTCGGCCGGAGTCCGATGACGCTCACCGCGAAGATCGAAGCCTTGGTGAACGCGAGCGGCGCTTCGGTCGGCGTGACCGTGATCGAGCTGGGAGGCAACATGCCGCTCGTGTGGTCCCTCAACGGAAGCTCCGTCTTCACCGCGGCGAGCACCTACAAGCTCGTGGCGCTGATGATGGAGGCGCAGAACATTGCGAGCGGAAGGACAAACCCGAACGGCTACATCTGCTACGAGGAAGCTGACAACGAAGCCGGGTGGTACGACGACTACGAAATCGGAGCCTGCTTCACGCGCAACGAGCTCGCACGCCGGGCGGGTCTTCGATCCGACAACACCGCCGGCCGCATGCTCGTGCGCGATGTCGGAGGCGCCGATGCAGTCAACGCCTGGGCCGCGTCGCTCGGCGCGAAGAAATCCGTCTTCTTCTCCGACAACACCACGTCGTCGGACGACCTGGCGGTCGTCTGGGCGGCCGAGGCGAAAGGCAGCCTGGGCGGATCCGCGGCGCAGGCGTGGCTCTATCCGCTTCTGACCGGCACCAAGACCGAGGCTGGCATTCCGGCCGGGGTCGCCGGGAGGAGCACCGTGGTCCACAAGACGGGCACCCTCGACCAGGTCGCCAACGACGCGGCGCTGGTCATCAAAGGGCCCAACGGCGCTTACACGCTGACCGTGATGACCGACGGCCTGGGCGGCGCGGAGGGATGGCAGCTGATCTCGGCCATCTCTTCGGCGGTCTGGAGCTTCGAAGCGGCGCGGGCTAAGTGACGCGCCGGACCAGCAGGTTCAGCCGCCGACTTTCAACACCAGCCCGATGGCATACGTGATGCCGCCGACGATGATGCCCGCGAGCGTCATCTCCAGGCCCGCCGACCACCACGTGCGCAGCGTGAACAGCGCTTTCGAGGCCCCCACCAGGAAGTGGGCGACTAGCGACACGACCGCCGCGGTGACGACTCCCGATGTCCCACGCAGCCAGAAGAACGGCAGCACCGGGATCATCGCCCCGATGAAGGTGCTCACGCCGGCCGCGATCGCCGACTGCACCGGGTTGCCCGGCGCCTCGAGGACGCCCAGCTCCTCCGGCGCATGGACTTTGAGAAGCGCGTCGGGATTCCCGGCCAGCTGCTCGGCAAGGCGGTCCGCCATCTCTTTGTCGATCCCCTTCAGCTGGTAAAAGAGCGAGACCTCTTCTTTCTCCTCGTCGGGGTGCTCGACGATCTCCTGCCGCTCGCTCTCGACGTTGGCCTCCGTGACCTCGCCTTCCGAGCGCTCCGCTAGGTAGGCGCCCGTCGCCATCGAAAGGGCCGAGGCGATGGCCCCGAACAGGCCGGCGGTCAGGACGAAGCTCGAGCCTCCGGTCGCGCCCGAGACGCCGGCCACGATGCCGAACACGGCGGCCAGGCCGTCGTTCGCGCCATAGATCGCGCCCGAGATCCAACCCGAGCCGGTCCGGTGCCAGGATTCTCGACCGAGGATTCGGTTAAGCCGGCTCTGCACATTCGAGGGCGGGGGTTCGGCCGCGCGGTGAGCGACCTCCATCGACTCGAGCGACCGGGAGTGCCCCTGCTCCTCGACGCGTATGGCCTCGAGCACAGCGTCGGTGTCCGGATCGCCGGTCGACCGCTTGTAGCGGTCGGTGATCTCGACCTCCTCGGCGGCCTCCATCCGCTGGATGACCATGTCCACCGGGGCCAGCCGCGCCTGCAGGCGCTGAAGCGGAGAAAGCTTCACCGACGAAGGGTCAGGCACGGGCTGTCCGAGCTCGCGCAGGCGCTTTTCGATCCGCTCCCGGTGCGACGCCTCGGCGTCGGCGATGGCGCGGATGATCTCGGCGCGGCGCGAGTCGCCCATCCGGGCGGCGAGGACCGTATACATCTCACGCGCCTGCACCTCGCCACGCCAGGCCTGGAGCAGACGCTCGACGGCCTCACCGGATGCGGTTTGCCGAGGCACGCAATCAGGCTAAGCCAAGCGCCGGAGACGCTTAGCGCGAATCGGCCGGCACCTGGCGATCGGCTAGGGAGCCGACGACGACGCGCACCCGCTGCACCGCGTTGTTCTCGACGCCCTCGACGTTCCAGCTCTGATCCAGCGGCTGAACGTTGCCGGCGGCGTCGCCGGCGCGGACGCAGAGCTCGTACTCTCCCGGCCGCGTCGCGTCCCACTCGCAGGTCCAACCGCACCACGCGTACGGCGACCTGGGATCGTGGAGCGTGGTCGGCATCCATGAAGCCCCGCCGTCGGCGCTGAGATCAACGCTGACGATCGTCCCTCGCCCGGACCACGCGCGCCCTTCGATCACCTGCGTCGACGGCTCGACGAAACGGGTTCGCGACATGAAGTCCGGCACACCTGGTGGGACCATCAGCGCGCGCGGCAGGATCGTGGCGACGGGAGCTCCCGAGTCGCCGTCCGACATGCGGTGGTGATAGGCCCTGGCCTGCTGGTAGCCCGCGAAGGGCTGGTCGATCACCGTGATCGCACGCAGCCACTTGACGTGCGCCATCCCGTACCAGCCCGGCACGATCAGCCGCATCGGAAATCCGTGCTGGGGCGGGAGCGGGCGCCCGTTGATCGCATACGCGAGCAGCACTTCGGCGCGCACCGCGTCCTCAAGCGACAGGCTGCGCTCGTAGTGCTGGTCGACGCCGCCCTGCACGCCACGGTCGAGCCCGGTGAAGACGACGTCGACGGCGCCGTCCAGCACGCCGGCTTCTTCAAGGATTGGAGCAAGCGGCGTCCCCGTCCATTCGGCGGTGCCGACTGCTTCGCAGAGCCAGGGCTGACTCATCGGCCGTGGATGCAAGCGCGCGCGGCCGTTGCCTGCGCATTCGAGTGTCACAGCAAGCGTGGTCGAGGGCCTCGCCATTAGTTCGTCGATCGACAGTCGGAGCTGTCTTCGTACGTGGCCGCCCACGGACAGCTCATAACTCGACGCATCGACCACCGGGATGTCGAAGTGGATCAGGAGATAGTGGAGGCCGACGGGCGTGATGTCGTAACGCAAAGCCTCGAGCGGCATCGAGTGGTTGCGCACCGCGAGCTGGAGCTCGTCGGGTGTGATGTCAGGGGTATTGATCAGTGTTCCGGCGGGCCGGGACTGGCCGACCTCGTCCACCTTGATCGGGCTAGTATAGAAGTCATGCAGGAGAGAAGCGAAGAGCAGATCATCAGCAGGCTGCTCGAGCTGGAGAACGACGGGCAGTCAGAGCGCCGCGCGCAGCTGACCGGCGAGCGATACCTCACCCTGCTGCACGACCCGGACAACGGCCGCAGCTATGTCCTGCGCCACGGC
>VBGV01000199.1 GCA_005880755.1 Chloroflexota bacterium | reverse complement strand
GCTCGCATTCATGTTCTCGGGCTTGCTGTGCCTGGTCGCGGCCGGGCTCGTGCTGCGGATCGCGCGAGACAGGCCGCAGTCTGTCCAGGTCGTCGAACCTGGCGTTGGTGCGGAGGCTCCGGCCTACTCCTGAGGCTGGCTCGCCGGCTTGCGGTCGTCTCGATTGCGATTGCCCTTGCGTTGATCCCTCACGTCGCGTCCGCCCACGCCCAGCTTCTGCAGTCGGACCCCGCTGCTGACTCTTCGCTCGATTCCGCCCCCACCTCGATCACGCTCATCTTCAGCGAACCTGTCACGCCGGCCGGCGCCGGCATCAGGGTCTTCGATCCGTCCGGCCGCCAGGTGGCCGGGGCCGTCAGCACGCGGGGATCGGTCCTGACAGCGCCGATCGTTTCGAGCTGGACTGGAACGTACGTCGTGAGCTGGCAGGTGCTGGCCGCCGATACGCATCCCTCTCGCGGCGCGTTTCGGTTCGTCGTCGGGCGACCGAGCAGCAATCCATACGCTTCGTTGCTCGATGTTCCGGAGGCCGGTACGGCGACGCCGGTCGGGCTTGCACTGCAGGCGATGGCCCGGTGGGTGCACTTCGCGGGATTCGCGCTCGTCTTCGGCGTCGTGGCTTACAAGGCGCGGATGCGGCAGGTGTTGCAGCCCGATCGCCTGGTCGGCGCCGGCGTGATCTTGCTGATCGCGGCGGAGCCACTGGCCTTGCTGGGCCAGCTCGCGAGCCTGTCGTTCGACGGCGACACGGCGCTGGCCGTGCTCGCCTCGAGCTTCGGTCGGATCGCGGGCCTGCGCCTGGGCGGGGCGCTTCTCGTCTGGAGCCTGCTGGGCACGTCGCGTTCCTGGCCCGTGCTGGCGATTGGCGGAGTGGTCGCCGTTCTCGACGGTGCCGCGGCGCACGCGATCCCTGGTCTGCCTGGCGTCGGTCAGACGCTCGTCGCGATTCATGTCGCGGCGATGGGGCTATGGGTGGGTGGCCTCGTCGCCTTTCTCGGGGCGCCGGACCGGGTGTTCGGACGTTACGCGGCGATCACGCTGGCGATTGCGGTCGCCAGCGGGTTTGCGCTTGGTCTGGCGCACACCAATTTCGGAACCGCACTGTTGACGACCGATTACGGACGCGTGCTGATGATCAAGATCCTGGTCGTCGGTGGCGCCCTGGCGGCGGCCGCCTTGCGGCGGCACCGAACGGAGTTTGCGCTTGGGATGGCTGCCGTCGCCTGCGCGACGCTGGTGGCTGCGCTGCCACCGCCTAATTGAGGATCGTCAGCTACATCTGACCGAGACGCGTCAACAAGCGCGCCTCGCGTAACCGCAGACCACCCCGCCTCGTTGCCCTGAGATGAGGCCTCGGCCATGCGGGTGAGGATGATCCTGCCGGCCCTCACCGAGGCCACCAGCCCCTTCTTCCGGCCGATCAAGTATTCGCTGTTCCCTCCCCTCGGCCTGGCGACGCTTGCCGCCTACCTTGACGAGACCGACGAGGTCGTCTTGTCGGATGAGCATGTCGAGAGACTGGTGCTCGACGACGAACCGGACCTGGTTGTGATCCAGGTCTACATCACGTCGGCCAGACGCGCATATGAGATCGCGGACCTCTATCGATCGCGTGGCAGCCATGTCGCGCTGGGTGGCTTGCACGTGACGTCGCTGCCCGAGGAGGCTGCGCAACATGCCGACACGATATTTCTTGGTCCGGGCGAAGACACCTGGCCTCAATTCCTGGCTGACTTCAGGGCCGGCCGGCCCGCCCGCAAGTACGCCTCTCAGAACCGCACGCTTTTCGGCGTCCCGCCGATCCGCCGCGACCTGATCAAGCGGCGGCTGTACCTCGTGCCCAACTCGATCGTCGTCTCACGCGGCTGTCCGCACGTTTGCGACTTCTGCTACAAGGTCGCCTTCTTCAAGGGCGGCAAGCAGTTCTACACGCAGACGGTTGACGCCGCCCTGGCCGAGATCCACCGCCTTCCTGGAAGGCACCTGTATTTTCTCGACGACCATCTCTTCGGCAGCCCGCCGTTCGCGGAGGCGCTGTTCGACGGCATGCGCGGCATGAACCGGGTGTGGCAAGCCGCCGGGACCGTGAAAGCGGTGCTCGAACAGCCGCGGGTGCTCGAGAAGGCGGTGGCTTCGGGACTGCGCAGCCTCTTCGTCGGGTTCGAGACGGTCAACAGCGACAACCTGCAGGAGCAGCGCAAGTACCAGAACATCGGGCGAGACTACGCGGCCGCCGTCAGTCGGTTGCACGAGCTCGGTGTGATGGTGAACGGGAGCTTCGTCTTCGGGATGGACCATGACGGCCCAGACGTCTTCGAACGCACGGTCGAATGGGCGATCGCGCAGGGAATCGAGACGGCGACGTTCCACATCCTCACCCCGTACCCCGACACTGCTTTGCACGGTCGCATGGAATCCGAGGACCGATTGCTGCACCGTGATTGGGACCTGTACGACACGCGGCATGTGGTCTTCAAACCGGCCAGGCTGCTGCCCCGCGAGCTGGAGGACGGTTACTGGCGGGCGTATCGGGACTTCTACCGATGGGGTTCCATCTTCCGCGGCGCGGCCGCCAAGGACGATTGGCGGGGCCGCGTACGCCACATCGCCTACGCGGGCGGCTGGAAGAAGTTCGAGCCGCTCTGGGACCTGCTGATTCGGAGCAAGCATGTGCTCCACGCCTTGCCTGTGCTCGAGGCGATTCTCAGCGCGTCAGGCGAAGCGGCGCACGAACATGAACATCGCGGGGACCCACGGCTCGCAAGCGACTTCGCGGCGTCGCGGTCGCCGGCGCAAGAAGCCCCACACGGCTAGCTCTCCCGCGCGGGTTGGGTTCGCTCTGTCTTCCATCAAGAGCTCTTGCGATACCCGCTCGTCTTCATCGATCGGCGAGAAGATCGAGTACATGCTTCGCCGCTCGAGGCTCCGGAGATCCCGTTCTTCCAGGTGGCCCATGGCTCCCTCATATTATTGGGCTCCTCATGGCGGACCGGCTCGACGTGGCGGTGCTGGGGCCCGGAGGCGTGGGCGGGTTTCTCGCAGCGGTGTTGGCGCGGGAGGGCAGCTCGGTCGTCGTGCTCGCGAGCGACCACACCTCGAGTGCGATCGGTCAGGGCGGACTCCGGCTGGAGAGCGGACGGTTCGGCGACTTCGACGTCTCCGTGCGCACGGCAGCCCGTCTGTCGGAACCAATTGACGCTTGCCTCGTCACGGTCAAGGCCACCCAGCTGAGAGATGCGCTGCACCGCGTGCCCTCGGATTCAATTGGACAGGGCCTGGTGATTCCGTTCCTCAACGGGCTCGAGCACGTTGAGCTCTTGCGATCGGTGTATCCGACCGCCAACGTGGTGGCGGCCACCATCCGGATCGAGGCCGTCAAGGTTAGACCCGGCTTGTTCCGTCAGACCAGCCCCTTCGCCTCCGTCGAGATGGCCGCTTCCGCGCACAACCGTGATCGCGTCGAATCGATCGCGGCGCATCTCAGTGCCGCCGGTCTCGACGTCCGTGTTCGCGAGGACGAGCTGGCGATGCTGTGGGACAAATTCGCATTGCTCGCGCCGATGGCGCTGCTGACCACGCACGAGCGCGCCAACGTGGGAGGGGTACGGGCCCGACGTCGGGCCGACGCGGTTGCGTTGATCGGGGAGGTCGCCGCCGTCGCAGCAGCGGATGGGGTTCACATCGACCCGGCTGGAATGCTCCGTCTCATGGATTCCGTGCCCGCATCGATGGAAACCTCGATGCAGCGGGACCAGGCGGCCGGCCGGCCGATCGAGCTCGACGCCCTGGGAGGCGCCCTGCTCAGGCGGGCCCAGAAGGCGGGGATCGCCGTGCCTGTCGCGAAGCGATTGGTCGACGATCTGCAGTCCCGAAGTGGGCTCGTGATTTCGACCGGGCCTTGACACGTAAGGAGTCGCTTACGGTAAGCTAAGGCTTACCAATGCATGTCGCGACTCCGGACGACATCTTCACCGCCATCGCCCATCCGGTCCGACGCTCGCTGCTCGACACCCTGGCCGCGGGAGCGCAACCGGTGAACAAGCTCGCCAGGCGCTACCACATGTCGCGGCCGGCGATTTCCCAGCACCTGCGCGTCCTTCTCGATGCGGGTCTCGTCGAAGGCCACCGCGACGGGCGAATGAACAGTTACGTGCTTCGCCCGGATGGGCTGGTTCAGGTCCACGACTGGCTGGACAAGTACGAAGAGCTTTGGCAAGAGCGACTGGGGCGGTTGGGTCGCTACCTCGACCGCGCCGCGACACGACCAAAAAGGAGGAAATAAATGGTCCAAGCATCGACTGACGCGATCGTTCAGGAAGTCGAGTATCCGCATCCCATCGACATCGTTTGGGAGGCGCTCACCGATCGGGACGCGATCGCGGAGTGGGCGTTCGTCGATGGCGCCGTGGTGGAAGGTTTCAGGCCGGAGGTCGGCTCCCGCTACAGCTTTGTCGATCCGGACGCCGAGGGCTGGAGCGGCAGGGTCGAGGGTGAGATCCTCGAGGTGGAGCCACCGCACCGACTTTCGTATACGTGGGTGGGCGACGGGGGC
>VBGV01000139.1 GCA_005880755.1 Chloroflexota bacterium | reverse complement strand
ATACCAGGGCGGGGCCGAAGGCCAGAACAGATAGGTCACGAAAGACAGGAAAGCCATCAGCAAGAGCGCCGCGATGAACCGGTGGTAGTGATCGCGGCTGCGCAGCCAGAAGACGAATCCGACCAGGATCGGCATCGGAAAGTGCATGAAGTAGAAGAACATCGCGACCACGTCCTGCGGGCTCACGGTTTCGACGCGATAGAACGCATGCTGAAGCGTCAGGGTGGGTAGGGTTCCGCCGAAGACGGCGCGCTCGAGGCCGGAAAGGTCGTGCGGTGCGAACCCCGTCTTGGCCGCGAAGCCCCGCATCGCCTCGTAGGCGAAAAACAGGAGCAGGAAAGGTGCCCAGTCGGCGATGAACGTCTTGCCGCGTCCGAGTGCGATGGCGATGACGAGCAGCGCGAGAACCACCCATTCGGGTTCGATCGAGATGCCGCGCCACAGCATCACTCCGAAGATGACCGTGAGATAAAGGAGACTGCCGATCAGGAGGACGCCAGGACGCCGGCGTCCTGGCGTTGTCTCAGCCGGTGCGGACAACCGCCACTGCCGCGATCTCAACCGTCGCGGAAAAAGGCAGCGCGTTGGTCCCGACCGCCGCGCGCGTGTGTTTCCCGGCCGCGCCGAGCACCTCGACGAACAGGTCCGATGCACCGTTCATGACTTTCGGCTGGTCGCCGAAGCCGTCCGCGGAAAGCACCAAACCGACAAGCTGCGTCACCTCTTCCACGCGGTCAAGCCCGACCGCCGACTCGATCTGCGACAGAACGCTAAGCGCGCATTGCCTCGCGCGACGCGCCGCTTCCTCGACCGATACCTCGTCCGGACAGCTGCCGGTCAGCACTTGGTCGCCGTCGCGCGAGATCTGGCCCGCGATATACAGCAACGAGCGACCGTCGTTAATCGGCACGAGCCTTGTCTGCACGTACGAAGCCGCAGGTGGCGGTGGCGGAGGAAGGGTGATGCCCAGCTCACGCAAACGATCATGTGGAGTGGTCAACCGAGCGAGCATAGCGGCCTATCTGGGGCGGGCGCGCAGGTGGGCGACGACGGCGGTCAGGATCACAGCGAGGGCACCGAGACCCAGACCGATGTAGGGCAGCTGCGGCGAACCGAATATCTTGCCCAGGAAGTTAGAGTCGCCCGAACGCGCCGTGCGCGCCCCGCTCGAAGCGGGTGACTGCTGAGCAGGCGGGCCTTGAGGAGTCCCGCCGGTGTCGTGATAGACCCAGAGCGATGGAATGTGCGTCGACGGGTGAAACGTCGCGACGTACAGCGTCGGTTGCTCATCATTCGAGACCGCGAGCGCCGTGACTGCCGGCTCGGGCGATTGCAGCGAGGCGAATGTCCTACCGGCGTCGTTCGTCCGCCAGATCCCGCCCGATCCCGATCCACCGCCGTCGCTCGCTGCGTAGAAGCGGTCGTGATGGTCGGTGATGAAGCTGACCTGCGTGTAGTCGGTCGTTGGCAGCAGCCCGCCGCCGCTCAGCGGCGTGAACGACGCGCCGTTGTCGCTGGATGCGAACAGCCCGGTGTTGGTGCCCACGACCAGCGGCCGGACATTTCCGGTCGGCGGCAGCGGCCCGGCCACCAGCCTCACCGTGATGGTGCCGCTGATCGGCGGGCTGAGCTGAGTCCAGGACGCGCCTGCATCGAGACTCTGGAAGAGCGGCAGGCCCCCGCCTGCACCCTGGAGATCGCTTCCCGCAATCAACCTCACAGGCGCGTGGATGGCCTCCACGGCCAGCGCGTTGATGCTGCGATCGGACAGGCCGGACGGCGTCCAGCTGAGACCGTCGGTGCTGACGTAGACGCCGTGGTCGGTGCCGGCGGCGACGAGGGTGAGCGCGAACGCGAATGCCCGCACGTTGCGACCCTCCAGTCCCGCCGCCGCCGCCCACGTCGCTCCGCCGTCGCGGCTGGCGAGCGCGCCTCCACCCCGGGTTCCCGCCAGCACCAGCTTTGAGGTGAAGGGGCTGAAGGCAATCGTGGTCACATTCGCCTTGCCCGCGCGGACCTGGGTCCAGGCCGTCCCACCGTTTGTGCTCCGCAGCAGCGAACCGTCCGAGGTCCCCACGACCAGCGCCTGGTTGTTGGCAGGGTCGACCGAAAGGGCGAAAACGGCCGTCCGACCTTGATGCGGAAGAGGTTTCAGCGGCGTCCATGTGGAGTCCGCCGGCGCGTCTGCGACCACGCCAAGAGTCCCGACCAGGACCACCCACAACGCCACCACGGTCGCGGCAAGACGTCGGCGAAGAAGCGACACGAGCCTGCCGATTATCACCCAAGCCGCATTCCGGGCTCCTCCTGACCCGATCGCCAGGAGGGGTCGTTTGCCTACAATCCCCACGTGTTGTCCGGGGGGTCCCGCGAACTCAAAGCCAGGCCGCTGAGTTCGTGGGTGGTCAAGCTGGGTCACCTGCTCGATCGAGCAGCTTTCAGGCCCGCGACACTGCCGGATGACCTCGTCACCGGCATCGCGTTGCTGCCCCCGATCGCCGCCGGCCTGATCATCTTCAGGCTGCCGGCGCTCGAGATGCTGGGGGTCGCGGTGGCGGCCGGGACGGTCGGCGTGATCGTGGCGCGCTGGATGTGGCGCCACCAGGGGCGGCATCCAGGAGCCGGCACGCTGATCGCGGCGCTGTTCGGGGTGGCCCTGGTCGGCGCCGGAGCAAGCCTCGCCACCTCGATCGAGATCGCGGTCTTGGCCGTGGTGCTGGAACTGCTCCACGCCCGCTACATGCCCGTGATCCGCGCACAGGCCGGTTTGCTCGCGTTTGCCGCGGTCGCGCTGATCACCAGAGGCGCCCCGCTCGCTTACTTCGATCCGAATGGCACCACCAACCCCAGGGATCCGATCGACACCTGGTACCAGCTGTTCCATCAGTCGGCATGGACGCTCGACCCGATCAGGCTGTACGTCGGCAACGTCGCGGGCCCGACCTTCGCGACCTCGCTGCTCGCGGTGGCGGTTGGCGTCGCCTGGCTCGCCTACGCGCGGCGCGTGAGCCTGGTGGTCCTGATCGCGTTTCTCGCTGGATCACTGGTCACGATCTACGCCTTCCAGTGGGACATCGTGTTCCAGCTCGACAGCGGACCGACCTGGTTTGTGGCCGGCCTGCTCCTGGCCGACCGGAGACTGCTCCCGGACTCGTGGGCGCTCCGGCCCATGCTCGGGTTTGCGGCGGGGCTGTTCGCCATCGGCCTGCGGCGCAACGGGTACGGAATCGAAGCTGCTTTCCTCACGGTGGCCACGATCCAGGCCGTGATGGCTGTGGTGGTCATCCTGTACTGGGCCGCTTCCGTCACATTCGATCGCTGGAAGCGAACACGACGGTTGCGCCAGCGCGAGGCGAACCTTCGCGTCGTCAAGACGATCTCGCGCGCCGGCTGATCGCGGTTCTCCCGATCCCCATTGCGCGGGCAAGTGCCGCGGCGCAGTGCCTGACCTCGGGCATGACATTCGGCGCGAGCTTCTGGAACGGCTCGATCGAGATGTGCAGGGTGGTGTCGCGGACCGCGTGCGTCCACGTCGCTACGACGCGGCCGCCGGCGAGGACGACCGCCGAGATCCAGCCTGCGGTCCGGCTGACCCTGGGCGCGTACACGGCGTCAAAGAGATGGCCGCGGGTCGCGTAGCCCATCAGGTAGGGATCGAACAACGGGAGCAGCTGAACAGAGTCGCCCATCCTGGCGTTCTCGAGGGAGTCCAGATCGCCGGCCAGAATCTCGCCGCGAACGCCCTCGACCGAAACTGGAACCAGCTCTTTCGCGAGTCCTGACCACGCGGCGTTGGCGACGCCAGGCCAGGCGCCCCACCAACGGGCGAAGTCGCTCTTGGTCGCCGGGCCGTACGAGCGGAGGTAGCGACGGGCCATCTCGACGATCGCTTCCTCCGGATCGACCTCGCGCCATGTCGGCAGCCATTTCTGGGGGCTGACGAAGGTGACGCTCTGGCCGCGGTTGGGACCGAAGCAGAGCTGGCCGTTGCGGGCAGCGGGCTTGAGCATGCCTCCCCATCCCGACTTGAGCAGCTCGCGCACGCGCGCTGATTTGCCCTTGCCGACCACCGCGATGAGCTCCTCCCGCGTCATCGGCGTGCCATCGAGCGCGGCGCCGATCTCCTCGACGATCTTCCAGAGCTCCGTCTCCGTCACCTGCATGAATTTCAGCCACGAGGGCCTGACGTGGATCCATC
>VBGV01000138.1 GCA_005880755.1 Chloroflexota bacterium | reverse complement strand
GTATGCCCTGCAGCCGGTGTCCGCGCCCTACTTCACCGGAGTGGGCCAGTACCTGACCTGGTCGGACGACCACGGCGCCACATTCGCGGCTCCGATCAAGGTCGCCGCTGTTCACCCGCTTCCCAACCACCTCCAGCCTGCAGACAACTTCCGCAACCTGTCGCTCCCCGCGATGGCCGTCTCGCCCAAGGACGGGACCGTTTACCTGACCTGGGCCGACGAGCACACCGGGACGGTTTCGGACGGCGACATCCTGATGGTCAAGGGGGCTGACCGCGGCTTGGGCGTTCCTCCTAACTTCGGCATTCCGACGCCCAACCCGCCCATCCGCGTCAACCAGGACCCGATCGGCAACGGCAAGGACCAGTTTCAGCCGCAGCTTGCGGTGACGGCGTCCGGGCAGATCAACATCAGCTACTTCGACCGCCGCAACGACCCGAGCAACTTCTTCATCGACACGTACCTCTCGCGTTCGAACGACGGCGGTGTGACGTGGACCGATACACGGGTCACGAGCAACATGTCAGACCCGAGGATCAATCCTCCGATCGACGGAGGCGGCAACTACTTCTACGGTGACTATCAGGGCCTGGCTGCGGATGACAACTGCGCCATTCCGTTCTTTAACGCGACGTTCCTCGCCAACCTGCTCCTCAGGAACACGAGCTACTCGCCCTGGCAGGAGGTCTTCTCGGCCCAGGTACCGAACAAAGGCAAAGGCTGCGCCTTCTAGATAGCGACGTTTCAGTAGATGCCAGGGCCCTGCGGGGGATTTGTGCAGGGCCCTGGCCGTTGTTAAGCCCCCTTGGCTGGGTGCCCACATAACCGTCAGACTCCCCTGGATGATCGCCAGTGCCGAGCAAGTGCTGCGTGGGGTCTTCGGCCTGGACGGCTTCCGCCCCGGGCAGGGAGAGGTCGTGGCGGCGATGCTCGCGGGACGCGATGTTCTCTCGGTCGCGCCTACCGGCTCCGGGAAGAGCATCAGCTACTGGGTGCCGGCTGTGGTCGATGGCGCGCTGACGATGGTCGTCTCGCCACTCATCGCGCTGATGAAGGATCAGGTTGACCGCCTGACCGCGCATGGCGTCGCCGCGACATTCATCAACTCGTCGGTGGAGCGGCCGGAGCAAGTCGACCGGCTGCGTCGGGCGATCGCCGGCGAATACCGGCTGCTGTTCCTGGCGCCGGAGCGACTTGCGCGCCCGGGGTTCATGGAGCGGCTGGCGGAGCTCCGAGTCCGCAGGGTGGTGGTCGACGAGGCGCACTGCATCTCCACCTGGGGACATGACTTCCGGCCTGATTACCGCCTGCTGGGCGCCGCGGTCACGGCCTGCGGGCGGCCTCCGATCGCGGCTTTCACGGCCACGGCAACACCGCAAGTTCGAGCGGACATCGCAAGGTCGCTTGACCTGAGGGACCCTTTCATCTCCGTCACAGGATTCAACCGGCCGACTCTGACGCTCTCGGTGGTCCGGTGCCGTGGCGAGCGTGCCAAGCGCGAAGAGCTGCGCCGGCTGCTGTCCGCTCCTGGGCAGCGTGCGCTTGTCTATGTGGGCACAGTCAAGGCGGCAGAGGAGGTGGCCGCCGACCTGGGCGCGGTTTGCTATCACGGCCAGCAGGATGCGGCGCTGCGGCGCCGAGTCCAGGAAGACTTCACACAAGGGCGCACGATGGTGGTGGTCGCGACGTCGGCCTTCGGCATGGGCGTGGACATCGCCGACATCCGCCGCGTCATCCACTACCACCTGCCTGGCAGCCTGGAGGCCTACTACCAGGAGGCCGGTCGGGCGGGACGCGACGGGCGGCCGGCGGAGTGCACGCTTCTGTACAGCCCGGCGGACCGCGACCTCCAGGCCTTCTTCATCGAGCAGTCCGGGCTCGAGGATGGCGCACCGCTGAAGGACCACGCGTATGCGCGGCTCGGGCAGATGATGGCCTACGCCGAGATGCGCGACTGCCGCCATGCGCGAATCGCGGACTACTTCGGCGAAGAGGGCGTGGCGCGCCATTGCGGCGCATGCGACAACTGTCTGGCCGGCCGGCCTCCGGAAGAGCCGGTGCCGGTTGATGCGGTCATCGCCGCTCTCGCGGCGGTCGCTCGCTTCAGCGGTCGGGTCGGTCTGGCCAACGTTGCAGGCGTCCTCGGCGGCCGGAAAACAAAATGGTCGACCGCGCAATCGTGGGTTCAGGAGCTGCCATTCCACGGCGCGCTGAAGAGCTGGAGCGATGAGCGCATCAGGCAGCTCCTGGCCGAGCTGGTGGGAGCGGGACTGGCCCGCCAGAGCTCGGGAGAATATCCCGTCGTCGAGCTAACCACAGCCGGTCGCGAGGCGGTGAGGAATGCGGCGCCTCCACGGCTCAAGCTGCCGGCGGAGGCGCCGACTCATAGCCGTCGCGCCGCGACGCACGATGAAGCCCCGGTCGAGCTGGTGGACCGCCTGAGGCGATGGCGCATGGAAACCGCGCGCTCGACAGGTGTTCCCGCATATGTGGTGTTCCACGACTCCACTCTCACCGCGATCGCAGCGGCGCGACCGTCGAGTCTGGCCGAGCTCCTGCGCGTGTCCGGCGTCGGAGATTCGAAGCTGCGCAAGTATGGCGAAGAGGTGCTAGAGGTCCTCGCGGGGGCGTCGAAACCTGAGGATTAGAAGATGCCGGAGCTGAATTTTTAGAACCTCGGCCACGTCGACCGACTATGAATGCCGGCCGAGGTGAAAACGGTACTCGAGCAGCGTCTCGGAGTCGAGGCCTAGCTGCCAGAAGAGCGTCGTGACGTCGCCGTGGTGTCCGCGTTCGTGCAGGAGCAGATGGGTGATCAGCTCACCGCGGCTGTACCGGATGGGGTCGCCGTCGACGTCCACCAGGCGTAGTTCGCTGAGTTCGGCGTCGGTCCAAGCATCGAGATGGGATTGGAGTGCGTCCCGGGTCCGGCGTCGGTGGGTGTCGATCTGCGACCAGTTCATGAAGTCGTCGGGCGCGGGATCTGGCAGGGGTTGGCTCTTCAGGTCGACGATTGCCGGGATCCAGCGGTCGTAGGCGAGGACGATGTGCGAGACGCAGTTGCGGAGGGTGGGCCATCCTGACCCGGGGGCCACTGCGCGAAGAGTCTCGTCGTCAGGGATCGCCGATTTGATCTCATCCCACGCCCATCCCGTGTAAGCGAAAAAGTCCTGCAACGCCGCTTTGTCCATCGCCTCACTCTATCTGCGCCGCGTACGCTGGGCGGTAGCCGGCGGGTGGTTTAGGAGGACACGTGCAGATCACGAATAGCGGCATCAAGACCACGGCGGGTCCGAGCGAGTGGTTCACGGGCATTGTCTACATCGACCCGGTCGCGGTGCCGTCAGGTGCCTCGCGGCTGAGCGCGAGCAGCGTCCATTTCACGCCGGGCGCGCGAACTGCCTGGCACACGCACCCCAATGGCCAGACCATCTTCGTTACCGAGGGTCTCGGCTTCGCGCAACGCCGGGGTGGCGCCATCGAGGTGATCCGTCCAGGCGATCGCGTCTTTTTCGAGCCGGGCGAGGAACACTGGCATGGCGCGGCGCCGACGCGATTCATGACCCACCTCGCGATGCTCGACGTCGACGACAAGGGGAACAACGCGACCTGGGGCGATCACGTCAGCGATGCCGAGTACGCGGCGGCGCCGGCCATTGGGGACGCGTAGGCATGCGGGCGGCCCTCTTCAACGGACCCCACGCGATCGAGGTCGGAGAGCGCCCCGACCCGGTGATCAGTGCGCCGACCGACGCCGTCGTGCGCGTCGTCCTTTCATGTGTGTGCGGTTCGGACCTCTGGTACTACCGCGGCGATTCGCCCCACGATCTCGGCCCAATCGGCCACGAGTTCATCGGCGTGGTGGAGGAGGTTGGTCCCGAGGTGCGAGGCGTGGCGAAGGGCGACTTCGTCATCGCGCCCTTCATCTATTGCGACGGCACATGCGCACATTGCCGCGCGGGGGTCACGTCGCAGTGCGTGGCCGGGGCGGCGTTTGGCAACCACGGCATCGATGGCGGCCAGGGCGAAGCGGTGCGGGTGCCGCTGGCGGGCAGCACCCTCGTCCGGGTGCCGGGCAATGGGCATTCGGACGAAACGACGCGGTCGCTTCTCGCGCTCTCCGACGTGATGTGCACCGGCCACCACGCGGCCGTAAGCGCCGGAGTGAAGCCAGGCGACGTGGTCGCGGTGGTCGGCGACGGCGCTGTCGGTCTCTG
>VBGV01000137.1 GCA_005880755.1 Chloroflexota bacterium | reverse complement strand
ACGCGCTGGTTGGCGTGAAAGCGTGAACGCAGAAGAAGGGACAACGGGTGGGCGGCGTCGAGCTTCACGTCGTCGAGCTGGGTGATCACGTCTCCCACCTTCAGTCCGCCGGTTGCCGCGGGACCACCCTTGTCGAGCGCCACGAGCCGGCTTCCCTCGGGCACGCCGCTGAGCACCGCGCTGTCCGACGTCACGTCAGCCGCGGTCGCGCCGAGCGATGAAACGACGACCTGTCCGGTCTGGAGGATCTGCTGGACGTCGTCCTGGATGTCCGCCACATTAAGGCCCACCCCGGAAACCGCAGACGTCGACTCCATGGAGACACCGACGACCTGGCTGCCCACGTTCACCAGGGGTCCGCCCGACGTTCCACCGTCGATCACGGCGTTGGTCTGGATGGTGTCGCTGAGCTGCAACGTGCGCCCCAGGTTGACCGGATCCCGGACCGAGCTGACCCTGTGCATGGCGCTCACGTAGCCGGGCGTGACCGCCCCGCCCTCCACGGGTCCGCCCACGGCCACGATCCGCTGGCCCTGGACCAGCGCGTTGGGGTCGGCAAACCCGAGGGTCGGCAGGCCGCCGACCTTGTCGATCTTGATCACGGCGACGCCGGTCTGGCAGTCGTAATCGACCAGCCTCGCGTCGTGAGCCGTGGAGTCGGCGGGGATGAGCACCGTCAGGCCGCTCGCGCCGGCGATCACGTTGATGTTGGTCACGATGTAGCCGTCGCTGGTCGCGAGGTAGCCGGAACCACGGACGAGGCTGGGTTGGTGCTGGGTGACGATGCTCACGACCGCCGGCCTGGCCTTGGTCGCCGCGGCGATGATGGCCGAGTCCTCGGTGATGGTCACGCCGTTACGCAGGTTGACCTGCTGGTTGTTGGTGCGTGACTGCACCCGGAGGATGGCCAGGGTGACGCCGGCGGCGACCAGGGCGGTCACGAGGAGCCCGGCCGTCACGGCCAGGATGGGTCGCATGAAACTGATGTTAGGTGTGCGCCTCTAGGACTGGTTGGAGGGCTCGCCCGGGTACCAGGTCATGACGAGCTGGCGGTTGGGCTCGAAACCAGCCGCGCCGTAGAGCTTGACCGCGGCTGCGTTGTCGGGTCGTGTCCAGACGTAGGCGAGGGTGACGCGGCGCTCCGCAAAGAGCCTCGTCGCTTGCCGGACCAGCATCTCGCCGATGCCCTGGCCGCGGTGGCCCTCCGCCACGTAGAGCTCGGCCACCTCGCCCTCGAGGCCCGTTCCCGGGTCGTACAGGACGATCCAGCAGAAGCCGACGATCTGGCCGACCTCGTCGCGGACGGCGTAGATGACGTTCTCGCCACGGAAGGCGGACGGGATCTGCGTGAGGTGGCGCTCGATCTCTTCACGGGGGAGCTGCGGGTGGTCGGCGTAGTGGACCTGCTCGGAGAGGTGGAGCTCGACGAGAAGAGGCTTGACCAGGACATAATCGCCGGTCGCCAAACGTTCAACGTCGAGAGTTCGCATCCCCAGTCGATGTTAGCCTAGGCCCTCGCGAGATCACCAAATTTCGGGGTCGAAATCACGGAAATCGCCGACGTAGCTCAGCTGGCAGAGCAGCCGCCTCGTAAGTGGCAGGTCGTGGGTTCGAATCCCACCGTCGGCTCCAGTGGACGTCACGCGCGTCTGACGCCAACGGGGCGTTTCGCTGCACTCCCAAGCGCCTCGTTGGCGCCAACGGAGCGGAATGAGGCCAGCGATAGGAGCAACGCAGCCTCAGCCAGCAAGATCGGGACCGCCAACACGACCAGGGCAAGTTCGAGCAGCGCGTAGCCGACCACCATCAACGCGACCTGGACCGACGTCGCGCCGGACCGGATGAGCAGCCAGCCCGCGATGACCAGCATCGCGAAGTCCTGGAAACCGACGTACGGCGTGAACAGCAGCGAAGCCAGGATGCCGGTCGCGATGGGACGCGCCGGCCCCGTGTTCCTCTGCCGCCAAGCGGCCACGACGGCCACCGCGACGACGACGGCCTGTACGGCGTAGAGCTGCGGCCCCAGGCCCAGCGGACCCGCGATCGCGTACCGCCGGGTCGGCTCCCACTGCGCCGCGAGCGCAAGCGCGTCGCGATAGCGCTGCAGACCCTCCGGTCCGAGCAGCACCAGGGCGACCGCCACCATGACAGCCGTCGCCGACACCCAGGCCGCGAACATGCGCCCGTGGCCAGCGACAAGTAGACAGAGCGGCACCAGAAGGGCCAGCTGCGGTTTGATCGCGATCAGGCTCAGCGCCAACCCCGCGAGCACCGGTCGCTTGTGGCTCGCGAGCCACCACGCCACCGCCACGGCAGCGGCCACCAACGCGACCGGCTGGCCGACCATCAGCCCAAACGCGGTCGGAAACAAACCCAGGAACAGGGCCAGGTGCGCGGCCCGCGTCAGGCCGCTGCCGGGCGCCACCAGGCGCCAGGCGAGCAGCGCGGCGCCGGCGATGAGCAGGGTCCAGAGGAACAGCGCGGCCTCAAATGGCATGGCCAGGAACGGTGTCGCGATCCACGCGAGGGTCGGTGGGTTCAGGTAGGGCGACCAGTAGGTGCCCCACCCCAGGCCTTCGACCACTGCCTTCTGTGCCGCCAGGTCGTAGAGGTGGCCATATCCGTTCTGCCAGCCGTTGAGCGCGGCGCCGTAGATCAGCCGGAAATCGTTGCGGACCTGGTACTGCGGGATGTAGGTCGCGACCGCCGCGTACAGGTTGAAAGCGAGGAGGAGGCTGCCGCCCCATAGGCCCGCCGCCGCCCACAGGCGGGTCCGCTCCCGAAAGTACTGGACCAAGGCAGGCCAAAAATAAGGGCTCGGGCGCATGCCCGAGCCCTCTTTGGTGACTATTTAGTTAGTTGACTTCGCGGTAGTCCGCGTCGACGACGTCCTCTTCTTTCTTCTTCTCACCTGCAGGCGAGCCATCCTCCGCGCCGCCGCCCGGAGTCGAAGCGCCGGCCCCCTGGTAGATGTGCTGGCCGATCTTCTGCAGGGCCTCGTTGAACTCGTCCATCTTGCGCTGCAGGTCCTTGGTGTCCGAGCCCTTGGCCGCGGTCTTGAGCGCCTCGAGCTTGGTGTCGACCTCGCTCTTGACGTCCTCGGGGATCCGCGCCTCGTTGTCCTTGATCACCTTCTCGGCCTGGTGGATCATGTGGTCCGCCTGGTTGCGGAGCTCTACTTCTTCGCGCTTGGCCCGGTCCTCGGCGGAGTGCGCTTCCGCCTCCTTGACCATCCGGTCGACCTCGTCCTTGTTCAGCGTCGAGGAAGCGGTGATCGTGACCGACTGCTCGCGGCCGGTGCCCTTGTCCTGAGCCTTGACGTTCAGGATGCCGTTGGCGTCGAGGTCGAACGTGACCTCGATCTGAGGCATGCCGCGCGGCGCGGGCGGGATGCCGTCCAGGTGGAAGCGTCCCAGCGTGCGGTTGTCACGAGCCATCTCCCGCTCGCCCTGCAGGACGTGGACCTCGACGGACGTCTGGTTGTCCGCCGCGGTCGAGAAGACCTGCGAGCGGGAGGTCGGGATGGTCGTGTTGCGGTCGATGAGCTTGGTCATTACCCCGCCCAGCGTCTCGACGCCTAGCGAAAGCGGCGTCACGTCCAGGAGCAGGATGTCCTTGACCTCGCCCTTCAGCACGCCCGCCTGGATCGCCGCACCGACTGCGACGACCTCGTCCGGGTTGACTCCCTTGTGAGGCTCCTTGCCGCCGAGTAGGTCCTTGACCAGCTGCTGGATGATCGGCATCCGGGTGGATCCGCCGACGAGCACGACCTCGTCGATCTGCTGCGGGGTCAGGCTGGCGTCCTTCAACGCTGCCAGGAACGGACCGCGCGTCCGCTCGGTCAGGTCGGTGGTCAGCGACTCGAACTTGGCGCGGGTGAGCGTCATCTCGAGGTGCTTGGGGCCCGTCTGGTCGGCCGTGATGAACGGCAGGTTCACGGTGGTCTCGAGCCGGCTCGAGAGCTCGATCTTGGCGCGCTCCGCGGCCTCGGTGAGGCGCTGCAATGCCTGGCGGTCGGTCTTCAGGTCGATGCCGTTCTGCTTCTTGAACTCGTCGGCGAGCCAGTCCACGATCCGCCGGTCGTAGTCGTCGCCGCCCAGGTGGGTGTCGCCATTGGTGGCCTTGACCTCGAAAACGCCGTCACCCACATCGAGCACGGAGACGTCGAACGTGCCACCCCCGAGGTCGAAGACCAGGATGGTCTCGTTCGCCTTCTTCTCGAGGCCGTAAGCCAGCGAAGCGGCGGTCGGCTCGTTGATGATGCGCAGCACGTTGAGACCCGCGATCTGCCCGGCGTTCTTGGTCGCCTGGCGCTGCGAGTCGTTGAAGTACGCAGGCACGGTGATGACCGCGTCGGTCACCTTCTCGCCCAGGTAAGCCTCGGCGTCGGCCTTGAGCTTCTGCAGGATGAGAGCGGAGATCTCTTCGGGCGTGAACTCCTTGTTGGCGTTCGGGACGAACACCACAGCACGGTCGTCCTTGCCCGGCTTGACCTGGTAGGGCACGATCTTGCGTTCCGAGTCGACCTCGGCGAACTTGCGGCCCATGAACCGCTTGATCGAGTAGACGGTGTTCTCGGGGTTGACGGCCGCCTGCCGGCGGGCCAGCGTGCCCACCAGGCGCTCACCAGACTTGGTGAAGGCGACGACTGAGGGGGTGGTGCGCGAACCTTCGGAGTTAGGGATTGGGGTGGATTTTGGATTCGAAATGAATACAGATGTCTTCTTCCCCGCTTTTGGGGCCCTAAAACCAACAAGCCCTTACGCTTGGGTCGATGGCCATCTACGAGCTCGACCCGGTCGACCGCATCGCGGTCGCGGCCGTCGGCGAGCCGGGCCAGCGGCGGTTTTTTCTCCTCGCCACCGGGTCGGGGCGGACGCTCACCCTGGGCTGCGAGAAGTCGCAGCTCCAGGCCCTCATCGTCCGGGTTCGCCAGATGCTGGAGGCACAGCAGATCGAGACCCCGGAGCGCGCCGCCGAGGCGGCTTCCAACGACGCGGCGCCCGGCGAGCCCGAGTGGCAGATCGGCGAGATGGGGCTCGGCTACCACGACGCTCGCAAGATGTTCGTCCTCGTCGCCAGCCAGTCGGCCGCCGGCGATCCGAGTGAAGCTCCGCCCGCCGACGATGCGCCGTCGGTGCGCTTCTGGCTCAGCCACGACCAGGTGATCGCGTTCTCGAAGCAGGCCGAGTCCGTCCTGTCCGCGGGGCGGCCGCTCTGCCCGCGATGCGGCCTCCCGATGGACCCTTCCGGCCACCCATGCCCGGTCATGAACGGTGCACGCCCCATCTTCTGACGTCGCCGAGCGCCTGCTCGTAGACCTGCCCGACGTCCGGGTCATGGGCCTGCTGCACGGTGCCTCGAACTACACGTTTCTCGCACGCCTGGGACCGCATCCACCATCAGGGCTGCGCGCCGTGTACAAGCCGGCGCGGGGCGAGTCGCCGCTGTGGGACTTCGAGGCGGGGACCCTCTACCAGCGCGAGGTGGCGGCGTACGAGCTGAGCAAAGTTCTCGGCTGGCCGCGCATCCCGCCGACCGTGATCCGCGAGAAGGCGCCGCACGGCGTCGGCGCGATGCAGCTGTTCATCGAGGCCGACGGCCGTCACTTCCTCGGCGAGAGCAAGGCGAGGGCCGAGACGTGGATTCGCGTCGCGCTCTTCGATGTGATCACCAACAACGCGGACCGCAAGTCCGGCCACTGCCTGTTCGACGCTCAGGACAACGTCTGGGTGATCGACCACGGCCTCACTTTTCACGTCGACGACAAATTGCGGACTGTGATGTGGGAGTTCTCGGGCGACCCCCTTCCGGGTGAACTTTGCGGCGACGTCGAGCGCGCGATGGTCGAGCTCGAGCGCGGACCCCTGGGCGAAACCATGCAGCGCTTGATCAGCCGGGGGGAGCTGCGTGCGCTGCGGCGACGCCTCCGCGGTGTTCTCCTACCCCAGTGGCGCTTCCCAGAGCCGACCTCAGCGTGGTCGATCCCGTGGCCGCCGGTGTAACCAACCGGCCTCTGGTATCGTTCCCGGGCTTCATGCGTTTGCCGCGGATCCTGGTCCTTGTGCCCATCTGGTTCTTGCTCACGGCCGACACCTCTCCAAGCCCAGCGGCGACAACGCCGACCGCCTCGCCCTCGCCCTCGGCGTCTCCCTCACCATCTCCATCACCCTCCCCATCGCCCTCACCGTCGCCGAGCCCCAGTCCGATCCCCACGAACGCATTCCTTTCTCTTGATGTGACCGCCGGCGACCTGAACACGGTGATCAACGTGACCGGCGGCCAGTTTCTGCCCAACGAAGAAACCACGCTCTACTGGGACCAGCCGAACAAGGTCGCGGGGGCCGCCAAAGCCGACGGCGGCGGAAGCTTCAACACCCGGGTCAAAGCGTTCTCTGGCGATGCGCCCGGTACGCACAAGCTTTGCGCCAGCGTGCCGCCGAGCCCATGCGCGACGTTCACTCTCGCGGGGCCGCAGACCTCGCCATCTGCCTCGCCCACTCCAAGCGAATCACCCTCTGCTTCGGCCGT
>VBGV01000136.1 GCA_005880755.1 Chloroflexota bacterium | reverse complement strand
GACGTCGCCGGCTGCAGGCGGACGATCACCCGACCCAGGGTGGATTTGCCACAGCCGGACTCGCCTACGAGCCCGAGCGTCTCGCCGGATTGGATCGCAAGGCTGACCCCGTCCACGGCGTGAACGACCGCTCGGCCGAACATCCGCCCCCCGCGGGAAAGTGCTTGACGAGGTCCTCGACGCGGACGAGGGGGGACTTGAGGGTCGGGTCGGTGGTCGGCGTCGGGGCGGGCTGGGCGCTCACTTCTGAGCTTCGGCTTCCGGATTCGCGACGTTCTTCATCAGCACCCAGCAGCGTGCGAGCTGACCAGGATCGACCTCGCCGAGCGGCGGCTCCTCGTTGAAGCAGCGGTCGACGCGGAACTTGCAGCGTGGGTGGAACTTGCAGCCCGGCGGCATCTTGCCCAGGTCGGGCGGCAGACCCTTGATCGAGATCAACCGCTCACGGGTGGTCTCGTCGACCCGCGGCATCGACCGCAGCAGCGACCACGTGTATGGATGCTGCGGGTTCTTGAAGATCGCGCGGGTCGGACCCTCCTCGACGATCCGGCCCGCGTACATGACGATGACGCGGTTGCACAGGCTCGCGACGAGAGCCATGTTGTGGGTAATCAGGATCACAGCCGCGCGAAGCTCGCGGCTGAGGTCGCGCAGCAGCTCGATGATCGACGCCTGGACGGTCACATCGAGCGCCGTCGTGGGCTCGTCGGCGATGAGCAGCGACGGCTCGTTGGACACGCCCATTGCGATCATCGCGCGCTGGCGCATGCCGCCCGAGAACTGGTGCGGATAATCGCGCACGCGGTCTTTCGCCGCGGGGATCCGCACCCGCTGCAGCATCGGGACGACCCGGTCGCGTGCCTGCTGGCGGGTGAAACGGCTGTGGGCGGCCATAGCCTCCTCGACCTGGAAGCCCACCCGCAGCACGGGGTTGAGCGACGTCATCGGGTCCTGGAAGATCATCGCGACCTCGTTGCCGCGAAACTCCCGGATGTCCTCGTCCGACATCTGGACGACGTCTTTTTCGCCGTACAGGATCCTGCCGCTGGTGATCTTCCCCGGTTCGGGAATCAGCCGCAGGATAGAAAGCGCGGTCATCGTCTTGCCCGAGCCGGACTCGCCGACGATGCCCACGATCTCCCCGCGGTCGACGTCGAAGCTGATGCCGTCGACGGCGGTCACGGTGTCACCGGAGCCGGCGAACTGAACCCTGAGGTCTTGGACCCTCAGCAGCGAGGCCAGGGGACTAGCGCCTCATCCGCGGGTCGAATGCGTCGCGGAGGCCGTCGCCCAGCCAGTTGAACGCCATCAGGGTGAGCGACAGGGCAATGGTGGGCGCGAGCACGATGTGCGGCGCAAAGTCCATCCCGTGGTAGCCGTCGGCCGCCATGGCGCCCCAGGACGGAGTGGGCGAGGGGAGGCCGAGGCCCAGGAAGCTCAGGAACGCTTCGAACAGAACGGCCGCGGGAATGGCGAACGTGGCCTGGACGATGATCGGCCCGAGGGCGTTGGGAAAGATGTGGCGGACCAGGAGGTAGAAGTCCCGCGCTCCCGCCATGCGCGCCGCCTCGACGAACTCCCTTTCCCGCAGGGCCAGGGACTGGCCGCGGACCAGACGCGCGACGTCCATCCAGCGCGTCAGCGAGAACGCGATGATGATGACGAACACGCCGCGGGGAATGAGGTGCAGTGCGTCCGACAGGACGAACACCAGGATCAAGGCGACGAGCAGGTCGGGGATCCCGTACCAGATGTTGATGAAGAACGAGATCACGGTGTCGACCTTCCCGCGGTAGAAGCCCGCGAGCAGGCCGAGCGGGATGCCGATGAGGCTGACGATGATCGCGCTGCCGATCCCGACCTCGATCGTGATCAGCGCGCCGCCCATGATCCGGCTCAGGATGTCGCGGCCGGCTTGGTCGAGGCCGAGCGGATGGGCTCCAGACGGTGGCTGGTAGGTCGGCCCCACCGCCTGCAGCCACACCGGGTACGGCGTCCAGACGATCGAGATCAGAGCGGTGATGAAAAGGATCGCGATGATGACGGTGCCGACGAGCGCGATTCGGTTGCGTCGAAGCCTGCGCCACGCGTCGGAGAGCAGGGTCGCCTGCTCCGGCATCTCATAGGTGAGCTCGAGGTCGGGCGGGGCGACCGGTGCTGCTTGCGCCATCAGTAACGAATCCTCGGGTCAAGGACCGGGTAGATCACGTCGACCGCAAGGTTGGCAAGGCCGACCAGCGCGGCGTAGAAGGTGAAGACCCCGATCACGATGTTGTAGTCGCGGGCCAGGATGCTGGTGACGAATTCCTTGCCCAGGCCAGGGATACCGAAGATGTTCTCGATCACGACCGAGCCGGTGATGATGCCCGTTATGAGCGGACCCAGGATGGTGACGACCGGAATCAGCGCGTTGCGCAGCGCATGCCGCAAGACGACGACGCGGGCTTTGAGGCCCTTGGCCCACGCGGTCCGCACGTAGTCCGTCCGGATGGTCTCGAGCATGCTCGCGCGCGTCAGGCGCGCGACGTAACTCGCGTAAGGCAGGCCGAGGGCCAGCGCCGGGACCGGGATCTGCTCCACCTTGCCCCACCCCGGTTGGTAGAAAACGGTTCCGTCAGTCCACACGTAAAGGTAGTGGCCGAACAGTAGCAGCCCGAAGATCGCGATCACGAAGCTGGGAACGCTGTAGCCGATGACCGCGGTGCTCGAGGCGATGTAGTCGACCCAGGTGTTCTGGCGCAGGGCAGCGATCACCCCCAGAACGAGACCGAGTCCAATCGTGACCAGAAGCGCGAAGAAGCCGACGGTAGCGCTGACCGACGTCTCCCTGACGAGCAGCGGCGTGATCAGGACGCCGTGGTTCACCAGCGACTCGCCCAGGTTGCCGTGCAGCACCCCCGTGACCCAGTTCGCGTACTGCTGAGGCAATGGCAGGTCGAGCCCGTAGTGGTGCAGCTCTGCCCTCAGCGTCTCCTCGCTCTGGCGGGTCTCGTTGAGGAACGCGTTGCCCGGGATCTGATGCAGGAGCAGAAACACGATCGAGGAGACCAATACCGTCGTGATGGCGATGAGAACCAGGCGCTGCCCGATGTAGAGGAGGGTCCCCCTCATCCGCTCATCACTTCCCTGTTAGTCATTGACGTAGGGGGTCCGCCTCACGACGGACCCCCTAATTGTGTGCGTATCTACCGGCTTAGTGCTGAAGGATCTTCACGTCCGCCCAGTAGTTGTCGTAAAGCGCGTTGCCACCGACGCCCTTGACGTAGGGGTGGGAGACGTACTGCTGGACACCGTAAACGAGGTTGCCCGTGACGGTGTTGTCGACCAGGATCTTGTTCATCTGCTTGTAGGTGTCAAGCGACTGGGAAAGTGGCTTGGCGTTGGCCGTCTTGGCCATCTGGTCGAGCTGCGAGTTCGAGTAGCACGCGCCACCCGATCCGGCGTCGGTGACGAAGAGGAAGTCGAACCAGTCCTGGGGGTGGTCATAGTCCGCGCCCCAGCTGTGCCGGAAGATCGGGTAGCTGCACTTGGTGCGAGCCTTGAAGAACGACGCGCGGTCCTGCGCGGTGCACTGCATCTTTACGCCGAGGTTCGCCTGCCACTGCGAGGCGAGGTTGTCGCAAACGGCCTTGTTGAAGCCGCTGGTGTTGTAGGTGTAGACGAGGTTCTTGGTCTTGTCGGCGCCGCCCCACTGCTGGAAGAGCGACTGGGCCTTGGCCTTGTCGAAGACTGCCCACGGGTCGGTGTTGTCGCCGAGGTAGCCCTTGAGGCCCTTGGTGATGACACCACCGGTCGCCTTGGTGCAAGCGGTGCCCTTGGAGCATGCGATGTCGACGAGCTGGTCGCGGTCGACCGCGAGGCTGAACGCCTCTCGGCCGAGCTTGCCGGCGTCACCCGCAAACGGGTTGGAACCGGCGCAGTTCTTCGACGGCTTACCGGCACCCTCGCAGAAGTTGAATCCGATCCACGTGGTGCGAGCTGAAGGATTCAGCTGCAGCTGCTTCTTGAGCTGCGGGTCGGAGTTGTAGCGGACGACGTCATCGGGATCGAGGCTCTGGTTGGCGAATCCGATCAGGCTGTAGCCGCCTGATTCGTACTTGGTGAGCTGAGCCTTCTGGTCGGCGATGATCTCGATGTGCACCTTGGTGATGGCGCCTGTCGAGCCGCCCCACCAGTTGGCCACCGGAGCGAAGTCCGTCGACTGCTTGGCGGTCCGGGCCGTCATGTGGAACATGCCCGTCCCGATTGCCGTCGCGGGGTTGCTCGCCCAGTCGGACGAGGTCGCCTTGCCCGCGGCCAGCACAACCTTCTTGTCGACCACCCAGGCCGTCCACAGGGCGACCTCGGTGTACCAGTAGCCGGCCGGGTCTGTCAGGGTGGCGGAGAAGCTGTAGTCGTCGATCTTCTTCAGGCCGGTCATTTCCGTGGCCTTGCCGTTTGCCACGTCGTCATAGCCCGCCACTGGCTGAAAGACGGACGCGTAGTCGCCCTGGATCGCCGCAGCGCGGTTCCAGCTGAAGATGAAGTCGTCGGACTTCACGGGATCGCCGTTGGAGAACTTCACGTCCTTGCGCATCGTGAACGTGTAGGTCTTCTGGTCGTCCGAGATCTTCGGAGCGCCGGTGGCGATGTCGGGGACCTCGTTCAACTGGTCGTCGAACCTGTAGAGGCCCGAATACACGTTGCGGAAGATGTCGATGTCCACCGCTGCGGACATGTGGGCGGGATCGAGGTCGCCGATGTCGTCGACCATCGGGAAGCTGAGCGTCTGGTCGGCGGCCAGCTGCTCGCTCGCCCCGCCGCCGCCACCCCCACAGGCGGCGACTGTAGAAATTGCCCCCAGCGCCACGGCGAGGGAACGGAACACGGAGAATCGCGTCATACCACCTCCTACGAAACACGGCTCGAGGAGGGCGCACTTATAGGCATTCGCCTCCCTCGAAATCCATCGCCCTCTTCCCGGTTGGTTCCCGGGGCGAGAGTGCGCCGGCGACGGACCTTCGCCACCCTTTGCGAGTCGGATGGCCCCGCTACTCCAACTTCATATTTGAACTTTGGTTCACCGAAGTCAAGTTCCGCCCACAAATAAGGCGTCGCGGTGGTTGAATTGAGATCGGGATGAGGAGGACGGCGGCTTTCCTGTCGACGGGCCTGCTGGGGGTCGCGGCCCTGCTCGGGGGCCTGGCCCTCGACTCGTACCTGCACGCCCGGGATCCGGGATTGGCTCACCGCGAGGGCCTGTTCACCCTCGGCAACCCTGGCCATGCGCTGCTGGGAATCGGCATCGGGCTGGTCGTGGTGGGCGTGGTCGGCGCCGCCTACACCGCGCTGCCCTTCGGTGTTTGGGTCCGCCGGGGGCTGCTGGCCGGCGCTCTCGCGATGATCGTCGTCTCAGGCGACATCGCCGGGTGGGCGGCCTCGATCGAGCGGTCGACACCCGCAGCCGGCAACCAGGCCGCGCACGCTCATGTCGGGGCCGCGGCGAGCCGCCAGCCGACGGCGGCGGAGCTCGAGGCCGCGACCAAGCTGATCGTGGAGACCCGCGCCGCGGTGGGCAAGTACGCCGACCTGAAAGCTGCCCTCGCCGCGGGATACAAACCCATGGAGCCGACCGACTTCCAGATCGTCCACTACGTCAACCCCGCCTACATGGTCGACGCCGACATCCTGGATCCGAATCACATCCAGTCGCTCATCTACTACAACGGGAAGGACGGGACGCAGCTGATCGGGGCGATGTACATC
Source organism: Chloroflexota bacterium (assembly GCA_005880755.1). Lineage (GTDB taxonomy): Bacteria > Chloroflexota > Dormibacteria > Dormibacterales > Dormibacteraceae > 40CM-4-65-16. The sequence continues at coordinate 967 of VBGV01000136.1, read as the reverse complement.
ATGCCGCGACGCGGGATGGACGGACCCCAGGTCGGAGGGCCGCTGACGGTCTGGCACCAGCATTCCAACATCTGCTTTGACAACGCGACCGGCATGGCGGTGGCGTTCGCGCACTCCGGTTTCTTCGACAACAACGAAAAGAGCGGAACCTGTCCGCGGGGCAGCACCAACAAAACCACGCCTCTGATGCTGCACGTGTGGTTGATCGACAACCCCGACGGTCCGTTCGCCACCGACATGGAACCGTCGGTTCTGGGTACCTCTGCGCCTGTTGCTTAGTGCTTGAGGATGCGCACCGCGGACCAGTAGTTGTCGTAGAGAGCGTTGCCACCGGCGCCGGCGACGTATGGATGCACGAGGTACTCCTGGACTCCGTAAAGCAGGCCGCCGAAGACTGAGTCGTTAACGAGCAGGTAACCCGCGACCCGGTAGTCGGCGGTGCTTGCGCCCGGCGCCGCTGAGTCAGCCCCGGCGACGATCTTGTCGAGGCTCGGGTTCGCGTAACACGACCCGGACGAGCTCGCACCGCTCAGGAACAGGTAATCGAACCAATCCTGCGGGTGGTCATAGTCGGCGGCCCAGCTCTGGCGGAACATCGGATAGGCGCACGCGCCGCTTCGCTGTTCGAAGAAAGTCTTGCGGTCCTTCTCGACGCAGGCGACCGTGACGCCGAGGTTCTTCTTCCACTGCGCTGCGAGGTTGTCGCAAACGGCTTTGTTGAAGGCGTTCGTGTCGTACGTGTAGGTGAGCCCCTTCACCTTCGCGCCGTTCGGGTCCCACGCCTGGAACTCGGACTTGGCCGCGGCCGGGTCGAACTTGAGGTTGTGGTCGGCGCCGTCCCCGAGGTAACCCTGGAGGCCCTTGCTGATGACCCCACCCGTGGCCTCGACGCATGCCGTCCTCTGGTTGCAAACAGCAGCGACCAGAGTCTTGCGGTCGATCGCCATGCTGAACGCGTGGCGTCCGG
>VBGV01000064.1 GCA_005880755.1 Chloroflexota bacterium | reverse complement strand
TGCATGGCGCGCAAGACGTCGAGCGCGTTGACGTTGCCCGCGCCTTCCCAGATCGAGTTGAGGGGCGCTTCGCGATACAGGCGCGGCAGGATCGATTCCTCTACGTAGCCGTTGCCGCCATGACATTCAAGGGCCTCGGCGACGACCGCGATCGCGCGCTTGCACGTCCAGAACTTCGCGATCGCGACAGCGATGCGCCGAAAGTGCGCTTCGGCCGGATCGGCCGCGCGGTCGAACGCGCCCGCGATGCGCATCATCAGGATGGTGGTCGCCTCGGATTCGATGGCCAGGTCGGCCAGCACGTTGACCATCAGCGGCTGGTCGGTGAGCAGCTTGCCGAATGCAGTGCGATGGGCGGTGTGGTGCGTCGCCTGAGCGACCGCCTGGCGCATCAGCGAAGCCGACCCGATGACGCAGTCGAGGCGTGTGTGGTTGACCATCTCGATGATCGTTCTCACCCCTCTTCCCTCTTCCCCGACCAGGACCGCCCAGGCTCCGTCGAGCGTGATCTCCGAAGACGCATTGGCCCGGTTGCCGAGCTTGTCCTTGAGCCGGTCGATGTGAAAGGCGTTGCGCGTGCCGTCGGGCAACACGCGGGGGAGCAAGAAACATGAGAGCCCTCCCGGGGCTTGAGCGAGGACCAGGAACGCGTCGCACATGGGCGCGGAGCAAAACCACTTCTGGCCTGTGAGGCGGTGCTCGCCATTCGCGCCGGTGGGTTCCGCGCGCGTGGTGTTGGACCGCACGTCGGAGCCGCCCTGCCGCTCGGTCATCGCCATGCCGAAGAGCACGCCCTTCTTGGCCGCATGCGGCTGCAGGCCGGGGTCGTACTCGAGGGTCGTCATGAGCGGCTCCCACTCCGCCGCGAGCTCGGGCGATTGGCGAAGCGCGGGCACCGCCGCGTAGGTCATCGACACCGGGCAGCCGTGGCCGCCCTCGACCTGCGACCAGATGTAGAAGGCCGCAGCGCGGGCCGCATGCGCGCCCGGACGCGGTTCGCGCCACGGCAGAGAGTGCAGGCCATGGCCCACCGCGACCTTCATCAGCTCGTGCCACGCGGGATGAAACTCGACCTCGTCGATGCGCTCGCCGAACCTGTCGTGAGTGCGGAGCCGCGGCGGGTTGGCGTTGGCCTGGAAGCCCCAGTCGATCGCTTGCTCCGTGCCGGCCAACCGTCCGAGCTCGTGCACGAGGTCGTGCGCCCACGAGGCGCCCTCACGCTCGAGCGATTCGCGCAGCGGTGCATCGGACTCGAAGAGGTTGTAGCCGACGAGCGGCGGTGGCTGGTTGGCGCTCAAGGGCGGTCCTTTGCGCGAGCCTCGGCCGCTCGACGCCTCGCGCGAGCTCGAACTCGGCGGTTCACGTTACGCATCGTCTCACCGACGGCGCGCTCATTTCCCGCTGCGGCCAAAATGCGCTTCGCGACGTAGTCCCAATCCATGTCGCGATAGTTGGTGAGGGCGATTTCAAGCGCGGCATCAAAGCTGACATCCTCTCGTGGCCAGCCGGATGTGGCCTGGCGTACGCGATCGAGATAAAGGTCCTCGCAAGCAATGATTGCCACGGCTACACCATCGACGACAACCTGGACGGTGCGTTCGATGTCATCGCCGGCGCCTGGAAACTCGACTGCTACAGGCAGATCGTCCCTCACCCAGTGGCGGCCAGACTTACGCAGCCCCGCCGATTGCAGTGCCGCAGTATCAGCCGTCGTTGGCCGCGGGCACAGATCAAGGTCGGTCGGGTGATAGGCACCGCCAGCCCAGAACGCTTCAGCTGTCCCGCCGACAACTATCGGAGGCTTCGTGAGCAGCTTTGTGATCGCCGCCGCGAGAAGTAGTCGTTGACGTTGCCCTGAACGCGCTCTCGGAATCTTTGCCAGCAGGCCTTTAGCCTGCCGCAGGTCGTCGTTTCTGCCCACTGGACTTCAGCCGTCGGAAATACGCGCGGTCGCGTCCCGCCTTCTCGAGCAGGGCGGCCTCGACGTCCGAGGGGCTCCGATCCCACGGATTGAAACGACCTCGCCCGAGCACAGATTCGACGAGGGCTCGCTTGTCCGCTGCTGAGGTCTTCGGCTGTACCTGTTGTCCGAATGTGATCGACAGCGGTGACCCGGTCGCTTGCGCCCAACGATCCATGAACTCGAGGGTAGGCATTCGATAACCGCCCTCTGCTCGAGCAATCACCGGTTGAGTCGTGCCCATTGCTTCGGCGAGCTTCGCCTGAGTCATGCCTGCCCTCGCCCTGGCGCTCGCCAAAAGCAAACCAACCTCTGATCTCTTCACGAGCCAATTATACCCAATTGGCAATATTTCGAACGTATCGGCGCGCCGGCCTGCTCCACCGGTTCACACTCAAGACGCGATCTCACGCAACGCGTTCATATGGCGTGCGAACCGGCGCCTTCCGTCCTTGGTGAGTGAGAGCCACGTGCGCGGGCGCTTGCCGACAAATCCCTTTTTGACCTTGACGTAGCCGGCATGCTCCAGCGCGCTCATCTGCTTCGAGAGCATTGAGTCTGTCACTTCGACATTGTCTCGAACAAAGCCGAACTCAGCGTTCTCCGCTGCGGCGAGCATCGCGACCACTGAAAAGCGCACTGGATGACCAAGGAGGTCATCCAGCTCGTGCCGAGGATGACTCAAGCGCGCCTGCGGCTCAGCAGCCAGGCTCCGATCACCAGCGGGACCACGCCGACTGCCTCGCTGATTCCAAAGTGGTAGCCCGGCTGGCCCGGACCCCAGAAACGTGTCGCGATGCTGGCAGAGGTGACGATCGCGTTCCACAGGTTGAAGGCGATGATCGTTCCGAAATAAAGACGAATCCGGGCGCGGCTGTAGGCGCGAATCCGAGCAGGAGCGCCAGCAGCATCCAGCGCAGGTGCGAGTCGGTATCAGACACTTGCCAAACCGGCAAGTACTTTCCGGGTTCACTCGTCACGCGATCTTTCAGCCAACTTTGTCGGCTAGCTCGGCGATCAAGCGCAGCTGTTCCTTCCGCTGCTCGTGGTCGGGCAGCACGGGCCAGACGATCAGCGTGTCGACGCCGGCGTCACGGAACTCGCGGATCTTGGCCTTCGCTCGGTCCGGCGGACCCACGATCGATACCAGGTCGATGAGCTCGTCGGGCAGCGCGAACATGGCCTCGGTCTTCTTCCCCGCGAGGTACAGCTCCTGGACCTCCTCGGCCGCGCGCTCGAATCCGTAGCTCGAGACGAGCCGGTTGTAGAAGTTCTGCTCGCGCGACCCCATGCCTCCGACATACAGCGCCAGGAGCGGACGCATCGCATTCCGCGCGCTCTCGACGTCGTCGCTGATCATCACGTTCACCGAAGGGCAGATCCTGAAGTCGTCGAGCGACCGCCCTGCCCTCGCGGCGCCCTCCTCCAGCGGACCGCGCAGCGTTTGGGTGTGCTCCGGGGAGAAGAAGACCGGCAGCCAGCCGTCGGCGATCTCGCCCGCCAGCGCCACGTTCTTCGGACCCAGCACGGCCAGGAAGATGGGGATCTGCTCCTGGATCGGCTTGATGGTCAGCTTGAGCGCCTTGCCCGGACCGTCCGGCAGCGGCAGCTCGAGCGTTTCGCCGTGGTACTCGATCTTCTGGCGGGCGAGCGCCATGCGAACGACCGCCACGTACTCTCGTGTGCGCTGCAGCTGCTTGGCGAACCGCACGCCGTGAAAGCCCTCCGACACCTGGGGCCCCGACGTGCCTAGACCGAGCATCATCCGCCCGCCCGACAGGTTGTCGATCGTCGCCGCGGTCATCGCGGTCATCGCCGCGCTGCGGGCGGGGATCTGGAAGATGCCCGACCCGAGCTTGATCCTGCTGGTCCCGGCGGCCAGCCAGGCCAGCACCGTGGCGGCGTCCGAGCCATACGCCTCGGCCGTCCAGATCGAGTCGTAGCCGAGCGCTTCGGCGGTCTGGGCGATGTCGAGCTGGTCGGCCGCTGTGAGCCCGAGGCCCCAGTAGCCGACGCTCACACCCAGCTTCATGAGCCGAAGAGGGTCTGGTACAGAAGGAAGACGTTCAACGTGATGATCATTGTCGCCACACCGTAGGCGCCCAGGTTGGTCCAGCGGCTGTTCACCAGGTTGCCCATCAGCTTCCTGTCCCGCGTGAACAGGACGAGCGGGATCATCGCGAACGGGATCCCAAACGACAGGAACACCTGGCTCAGCACCAGCGCGCGCGACGGGTCGAAGTGGGCTCCGATCACGATCAGGGCCGGCACCATCGTGATCGAGCGGCGCAGGAAAACCGAGATCTTCCGCCGGATGAAGCCCTGCATCACGACCTGGCCGGCCAGCGTTCCGACGGACGATGAAGAGATGCCAGAGGCAAGTAATGCGATGCCGAAGATGACGCCGCTGTTCTTGCCCACATACTGCTCGAGGCCATTGAAGACCTGGCCGAGGTCGGTGCCGACCGAGATCAGGCCTCGCGAGTTGAAGACAGCCGCGGCGGTCGTGAGCATCGCCAGGTTGATGACTCCCGCAATGCCCATGGCGATCACCACGTCGACCATCTCGAAGTGGAAGATCTTTCGCTTTGCCTCGGCGTTGGCGCCCACGACGCGCTTCTGGGTCAGCGCGGAGTGCAGATAGATCACGTGCGGCATGACCGTCGCACCGAGGATGCCCGTCGCCAGCAGGATCGACTCGGGGCCGTCGAGGTGCGGAACGACAGTGTTGCCCAGCACGGAACCCCAGGACGGGTCGGCCCTGAAGACCTCGAGGCCGAAGGCAATGACGATCAGGCCGACCAGCCCCGTGATCGTGGCCTCGAGCCGCCTGAAGCCGGAAGCTTGCAGGCCGAGGATGACAAAGGCGATCAAGCCTGTCAGCAATGCCGCGATGAAGAGCGGCATGCCGAAGAGCAGATTGAGTCCCAACGCGGCGCCGACGAACTCGGCCAGGTCCGTCGCCATCGCGATGAGCTCGGCCTGGACCCACAGGAACCACACGACCGGCCGCGGAAATCGATCGCGGCAAACTTCCGGCAGGTTGCGCCCGGTGGCGATGCCGAGTTTGGCGCTCATCGACTGGATGAGCATCGCCATCAGGTTGGCCGCCAGGACGACCCACAGCAGCATGTAGCCGAAACGAGATCCGCCGGCCATGTTGGTGGCGAAGTTGCCGGGGTCGACATAGGCGACGGCGGCGATGAACGCCGGACCGAGAAACGGCAGCACGGCGCGGATGCCGCGACGCTCACCGTTCAGCGATCGTTCGGCCGCCTTCAGGACGCGGAGCTCGCCGGGCAGGGCGTGCTCGGCACCCAAAACCATGGGCTGAGCGATGACGGACTTGACGAGTTCGGCCAATTTAGCTGGAATCCGCCCTGCGCGCGGCCGGCGGAGCCCCAGCCACGAAGATGGCCCGCGCCAATCCGAGCGGGACGCTCTCGCGACGGCCCTTGAAGCGGACGTCGATCGGGCCCTCGAACTCGCTGCCCGCCACCACGGCGATGCGCGTGCCGGGCATCAGGCCACGGCGCTCGAGCTCACGCAACTTGACCGGATCGTCGTCGGAGACCCGCTGGACCGTGACCTTCTCGCCCGCGCGGCATTCGCTGAGCGCGCGGTGGCTGACGGGCGGCAGCTTGCCGGCGAGCGTCGGAATGGCATGGCCGTGGGGGTCGAGCTCCGGCCTGCCCAGCAGCTCGAAGATGCGCTTCTCCATCCGCTCCGAGATCACATGCTCGAGGCGCTCCGCCTCGTCGTGGACCTCGTCCCAGCCGTAGCCGAGCACGCGGACCAGAAAGACCTCTAGTAGGCGGTGATGGCGGACCAGCTCCAGGGCGACTTTGCGGCCGTTCGGAGTGAGCTGCTGGCCGCGGTAGCGGTCGTGTTCGACCAGGCCCTGGGCCGACAGGCGGGTGACCATCTCGCTGACGCTCGGCGAAGAGATGCCGAGGCGCTGCGCCAGGTCCCGGGTCGGGACCGGCCGGCCGTCGCCGCCGAGGAGGTAGAGGGCTTTGAGGTAGTCCTGCTGAGCCCGGGTGAACAGGCTGCGGCGCTCGAGCTGCTCGACCATCGAGCCTAGGTTCCCCTAATCCAGAGTGCGGGTATGCCTACCATCAAAGATAGGATAGCCTAACTTCCGGGCGGATATTCCTCTTCGATCAGAATCGCCAAACCACTTTCAGGCGCAGGCGCCGGTTGCTGACGACGCCGGGTTGTACGTGACGCTCACGTTCGGAGTGACCGTGACTGTTGACGACGAAGTGAAGACGGCGATGTAGTCCGCACAGCCTTCCCCGAGGTGGAAGTCATAGTTCACGCTGGTCACGCTGAGCCAGCTCATCACGGCGCCCGAGTGGTGAAGGCACCAATGCGTACTGCCTCCGCCGTTGTCGACGCACTGGATCGCCTTCGCCCACTGTTCCAGCGTGAGGATGCTCACCGACATCGGGCCGGTCGACGTCGCCTGGAGGTGATAGGTGAAGGTGTCGGGAATGCCTCCGGCGAGGTACCAGCTCGGCCCCTTGAGCTGCTGCTGGACGTTCCAGATCGTCAGGTGCGGGTGCTCCAGGTCCGCCTTCGTCTTGGCGAGCTCGCCCAGGGTGGCGGTGAGGTTCGCCTGGGTGGTCTTCAACCGGTCGTTCAGGATCTGGTTGCGGCCGGTCAAGGACTCGTTCTGCGTGGTGAGGGACCGAATCGTGGACTGGTTGTTCGTGTCGTCGACGTAAATGACTCCGATTCCCAAGGCCGTGATCAGCAGGGCCGCAGACAGCGCCGCCGTCCACCAGCGGCGTTCGCGCGACTGAAACATCGGGATCCAGGCTGAGGGCCGGCTCGCGCGGACAGGCGGGGCCGGGGGCGAGTAGGGTTCGGCCGGCTCCAGCGTGGCCGGACCGGTGGGGGTAGTCAGCTGGTCCATCTCGGTCGGCGTCATGATCGCATTGATCGCACCCTGGGCATTGTCAGCAAGTCACAGTTGGCCAGGCCGCGGCCACGCTCCGTAGACCTGCGCGATCTTCGAGGCCGTCTCGCCTTGCTGCGCGATGTCATAGGTGAAAGTCTTGCCGGTTGGCTGCCACGCGGGTCCGATGCCGCAGTTGGGCGAGCACGCTGACTCTTCGACATCGAAGAAGGTGGTGGAGTTGAGCCACGCGGGCATAGACCGCACGTTGGGAAGCTGGCCACCGGAACGCCCGTTGCGGCCGTACAGCCAGACATGCGGCGTCCCCGCCGAATCGCGGACGGTGAACGCGAGGTTGTCGTCGCCGGCGTCCGCGCGGGGACGGATCCACGACGTCTGCGAGATCGCCTGCGAGACGCCGGCCGCCGAATCCCAGACCTGGACCGAGCTCGCGCTGGGCATCCGGTAGTAGAGACGGCTCCCCGAGCTGCCCCAGGTCGCCATGGTTCCCTTCGAGAGGCTGAAGGCGAGGCTGCCGTCGATGGTCCGCCTGACCTGGAGCTGGTCGCCCGAGCTCGTGAAGGTCTGGACCAGGGCGAAATAGGCTCCGTCGGGCGAGAAGGCCAGGTACGAATCGTCTTCGTTGGGGTTGAAGCCGCGCCCCGGCACGGCGCCCATGGTGGCCACCAGGCGATCCCCGCCGCCGCTCAGGAGGTGAAGGGTGACCGACCCTGGATCCGAAGCCACGTAAGCGAGGAACCCGCGGTCCGGGCTCCACGCATGGAGGCCATCCATGAAGCCCCCACCTGACCAGGTGGCCGCCACGGTGGAGATGTCCCTGAACAGGTCGAGGACGGCGATGACGCTGGTCCCCGCGGTACCGGGATTGCCCTGGGTCGCGTACCACGAGATCATGGTCTGGGTCACGAGCTGAGGCTGGAAGTTGCCTCCACTGATGCCGCAGAGGGTCTGGGGCGCCTTGGCGTTGGAGACGTCGGCCAGCACCGGGCTGGGAGAACCCTGGAGGAGCAGCACCGCCTCTTGCGGAGCGGGCGGGCTCGAGCAGTGCGCATGCAGGGCGGCCCAGGCAGGAACCACCACGGGGCTCGGCTCCGGGCTGGGCGAAGGTGAAGGACTGGGCGTTTCAGCGGGGCTCGGGGTGGGGCTTGGCGACGGTGAAGGGCTGTGCCGGATCGCCGAGGGGCTGGAGGCGGGGGCAAGTGGCCCGTTCGCAGTGCACGCGGCCACGGCCGCCAGGCTCAAGAGGAGAACTACCCCGTTCCTCACGGCAGATTGAAACGAACATTGGTATGGGTGCGTTACGCGCGCCCCCTCGTGGCGCAAGTCGCCCAGAATACCCCTTGGCCGTTTAGCGCTGGGTTAAGGATCGACGATGAAGTTGGTTGGGCTGGTGGCTTTGCTGCTTGCTTCCGGCTTGTGCTCGTCGCCTGATCTCCTGACCGCCGCCGTCGAGGGAGGTGGGAGCCACGCCGCCAGGGTCGGCGAGACGGTCCAGCTCGTGATCAAGGTCACCAACACCGGTGCAGCCATCCCCCACCTCGGGCTTGTCTTCCGGACGCCTGACCGCTGGTATGAGCGCCACAAGATGACCGACCTCGGTGGATGCACGATCGACAACCAGTCGTCCGCGCTCGACTGCGGCGACCTCGCCAAGGGTGAGTCGAAAACGTATTCGTTCCAGGGCATCGCCACTGTCGCGGGCAGCTTTCATTACGAGCTTGCGCTGCGCGAGCTTGTGCACCCCTACACCTACGTGAACGACCATCCCGACGGCCCGGACGCACAGGTGTGGGACGAGGCCATCTCGTCCGGCTGACGACCACCAGTCCTATTTCGCCCCGTTGTATCAGCGGCGTTTATCGCGCGGTCGCTTCTCCTCATTGGCTTTGCGCTCGAAGACGAGGTCGCCAAACGTCACGGTCGGCTCCTCCGGCTGGAACTCGTCGGCGCGCTCGTTGTAGTCCTTGAAGCCTGGGTCTTCGTCGTGCTCGTGGTGCGCGTGCTCGTCGGCGGTCACCACGTGAAGGACGTAGTCCTGGATCCCGTCCGATTGCAACGCGCTGTACCGGCAGCGGATCAGGCGAGCCTCGAGGAACCGACCTCGCCCGGTGTAGTCCTCCCAGCGCTTCAGCTCGTCGCGTTCGAACAGCGCCTCGAAGTCCTTGGTGCGGTCGGCGGCGATGTGAAGGACGATCGTCGTGTACTCCCGCGTCATGGCGGCATGGTAGCCCGGTCGAAGAAATGATTCCGCACCGGTGACGCCAACGGATCCTAAGTCAGGCGGTCGACAGGCGCCGTTGTATACACCGACGCGGAATTCAGGCCAGCAGCGAGTCGTACAACTCCACGGTCCGGGCGGCGATCGCGGGCCAGCCGAAGTTTTTCACCACTCGCTCACGTCCCGCCTTGCCCATCCTCTTGGCCAGGACACGGTCGTCGAGGAGCTCTTCGATGCGACCGGCCAGCTTCGTTGTGAAGGCGTCGGTGTCGTCCGGGTTGTAGTCGACCAAGTAGCCGGTCTCTCCGTCGACGACGATCTCCGGGATGCCGCCAACCCGCGATGCGACCACAGCAGTCTCGCACGCCATCGCTTCGAGGATCACGAGTCCGAACGGCTCGTAGATCGACGGGCACACGAACACCGTGGCATGCGAGTGGAGTTGGATGAGCTCCTCGCGCGAGATGAAGCGGTCGATCCACACGAGGTTGCCGCGCTCGGTGTTGACGCGCTGCGCGAGGGTGTCCACCTCTGCTGCGATCTCCGGCGTGTCCGGGCTGCTCGCAACGAGCACCACCTGGTGGCGAGGGTCGAGCTTCAGGGTTGCGGCGAGGAGCAGCTGCATGCCCTTCTGCCTCGTGATGCGGCCGTTGAAGAACGCGAACGGCCGGTCAGGGTCGATGCCGAACCCAGCGAGCGTCTGCGGTGACAGGTGTGGCCGGTAGATCTTCGGGTCGATTCCGTTGTGGATCACGTGGACACGTTCAGGTTTGACCTTCGGATAGCAACTCAGCACGTCGTCGCGCACGCCATGCGATACCGCGATCACAGCGTCCGCACCTTCGATCGCGGTTTGCTCGCAGAACGTCGACAGCGCGTAGCCTCCGCCAAGCTGCTCGGCCTTCCACGGCCTGAGCGGCTCGAGGCTGTGGATGGTCATCACGTGGGGGATCGACCACATGAGCTTGGACAGGTGGCCGCCGAAATTCGCGTACCACGTGTGGCTGTGCGCGATGTTGGCGCCCTTCACAGCCGCTGCCATCGCGAGGTTGATCGACATCGCCTGCAGCGCGGCCGCCTCGGGCTTCGGTTCCGCCAGGGCGTCCCACGGTTGATGGCTCGTGACCCCGGGCTCGTCACGTGGCGCACCCCAGCAGTGGACTGTGACCTCGGCCAGCCGGCGCAGCTCCCGTGCGAGGTACTCGACGTGGGTGCCCGCGCCCCCGTAGACCTCGGGTGGGTACTCGCGGGTCAGAATCGCGACCCTGGTTATGGGGCGACCTGGACCTTCAAACCCTTGCCTGACAGGAAGGCGTCGATCGCTTTGGAGTAGTCGTCGAGCGAAAAGCGGTTCGTGATCATCGCCTCACAGTCGATGACGCCCTTGACCAGCAGCTTCAACGCGCGCTCGAAGCTGTGCACCACGGCCATCGAGCCGATGATCTTGATCTCATCGTTGTAAACGCGAAACGGTGAGAACGTCGCGGTGGCGTCGGCATTGGCCACGCCGAACATCAGGAAGGTCCCGCCGCGGGAAACGCGCTTCAAACCGTCCTCGATCGCGGGCACCACTCCGGTCGCGTCGATCACCACGTCCCAACCCTGCGGCCTGTCGAGTGCTGTCGCCGACGTAGCGACGTGGTCGGCCCCCAGTCGTTTCGCGAGGGCATGGCGCCCCGAATTCGTGTCCACGATGTCGATCTGGCCCGCGCCGGCGTCTTTTGCCAGCTGGGCCAGGAGCAGGCCCATCGTCCCGGCGCCATAGATCAGGTAATCGCCCGCGACTTCCACGTCCACCTGGTCGAGGCCGTGGACGGCGCACGAAAGAGGCTCCACCAGGGCTCCCCATGGGCGCGGAATGTCAGAGGGCAGCTGGAAGGCGCTGGTCGCCGGCACGCGGACGAACTCGGCGCAGGCGCCGTCGGTCCGCGCGACGCCGATGCCGTTCCAGTTCTCACAGAGGTTGAAGCGGCCGGCGCGGCACTGCTTGCAGGTCCCGTCATAAAGCGTCGGATCCACGGCGACGAAATCGCCGACCTTGACGTTGCGGACATCGCCGCCGATCGCCACCACCTCGCCGCAGAACTCATGGCCGGGAACGATCGGGTAGCGCGTCGGAGCGAACTCGCCCCGGATGACGTGGATGTCGGTGCCGCAGATGCCGCACGCCTCGACCTTGAGCACCGCGTCGCCGGGGCCCGGCGTCGGATCGTCCACCTGCTTGACGGAGACCTTGTTCGGCTGCTCGATCACGACCGCCTTCACTTGACGGCCCCCATGGTGAGGCCGCGGATGAGCTGTTTCTGCGCGATCCATCCCGCGAGCAGGACCGGCAGGCTGGACACGGTGGCGGCGGCGGCAAGCTTGGCGTAGAACAGGCCGCGGCCGCTGATGAAGCCGACCAGGAAGATCGGGGTCGTGGCCGCGACCGAAGACGTGAAGTTGACGGCGTAGAAGAACTCGTTCCAGCTGAAGATCAGGCAGATCAAAGACGTCGCCGCAAGGCCAGGGGCGATCAAAGGCACCACGATGTTCAGAATTTCGTGCCGGAACGAAGCGCCGTCCACGCGCGCCGCCTCAAAGAGATCGTTCGGGATCTCGAGCAGAAATGAGCGCAGGAGCCAGACACCGAGCGGAAGGTTGATCGTCGTGTAGATGAGGATCAGGGCGAGGATGTTGTCGAGCAGCTGCAGGTCGCGAGCCAGCAGGTAGAGCGGAACCAGGCTGGCGGCAAACGGCAGAAAGCGTGTCGAGATGAAGAAGAAGAGGAAGTCCTGTGTCCTCTTGACGGGCCTGATGGCCAAGGCGTAAGCGGCGGGCAGGCCTAGAACCAGAACCAGGAACGTCGAGATGATGCTGGCGATCGCCGAGTTGATGAAGAACGGCGGGAAGTCGCCCGAGAGCACCTCCTGGAATGTGCTGAGGGTCGGCACAAAAAAGATCGTCGGCGGGGAGCTGGCCGCCTGCGGCTCGGTCTTCAGGCTTTCCAGCCACATCCAGAGAACCGGGAAAAAGAACACGAGCACGACCAGCCAGCCGACCACCGACCACAGGACCTTGGAGCGGAGTGGCCCTTCGGTCGCCCTCATCGCCTGGCCTCCACCTGGAAGATCGTGAACAGGGTGCGAAGGGCAAACGTCGCGATGATGATCGTGAAGATCACGGCGACCACGCCGATTGCGGACGCCTGCCCGATGCTGTAACCCTGGAAGGCAACCTTGTAGAGCAGGAACGGAATGTTCGTCGTGTCCTCACCTGGACCGCCGTACGTGAGCATGTAGATCGAGTCGTAGGTCTGGACGACGAAGAGCGATCCGAGGAGCGCGCCGAGCTCGATGAATGGCCTGGCCAGGGGTAGCGTGATGCGGCGAAAAGACTGGAAGGCGTTCGCGCCATCGACGCGTGCCGCCTCCAGCACCTCCGGGTTCTGGGACTGGAGCCCGGCCAGGATGATGAGCATCATGAACGGCGTCCAGCGCCAGACCTCCACGATCACCACCGTGACCATCGGGAACTGGCCCACCCAGTCCACCCGACCGAGGCCGAGCGGGCCCAACACATAAGGGAGCAGCCCGTACAGAGGGTTGAGCAGCGTGTGCTTCCAGATCAGAGCACCGGCGGTGGGCATGATGAGGAAGGGAGCGATCATCAGCGTCCGTAGGATGCCCTTGCCGAAGATCTCTGAGTTCAGCAGCATCGCCACCGCCATGCCGAGGATGACCGAGATCGCGATCACCGAGACGGTCAGAAGCACGGTGTTCCAAATCGCGATCCGGACGCTCTCGTCGGTAACCAGCAGCAAATAGTTGTCGAGCCCGGAGAACCTGAAGCTCCCCGGCTTGAGCAGGTTCCACGAGAAAAAGCTGTAGTAGATCGTCAACACAAACGGGATCTGGGTCACGAGGAAGACGTAGATGAACGCCGGAAGCAAGGGCAGGCGACGCGCCCATGCATCCCGGCGGGAGACGGAGGCGGCGGAATCCCGCGCGCCTCCGATCCCCACGACCGAGCGGAGGATGCTCAAGGGCTAGTGCTGATAAACCTTGCCGACGGCTGCCGCAAGAGCCTGCGCTTTCTGGAGCGCGGCATCGACTGATTCATTGCCTGCGATCACCTTCGCGAACTCTTGAGAGACGTCGTCGCCGAGTTTTTGGAATTCGGTGATGTCCACGTACTGGATGCCGATGTAAGGGACTGGGTCGACAGTGGGGTGGGTCACGTCCGCGTGCCCGATCGAGTCAAGGGTGACCTGCGCGAAACCGGCCGAGGCCGCCTTGTACTCGGGGATCGAATAGGTCGAGGTGCGAGTTCCTGGCGCCACGCGGGTCCAACCCAACTTGGTCCCGACAAGCTTGGCGTAGTCCTTGGAGGTGGCCCAGTCCATGAAGGTCCACGCGGCGTCCTTCTTCTTGCTGGCGGAGCCCATGGCCAGTGTCCACGCCCACAGCCATCCCGACCAGTCCTTGACCTTGGTCGGGGCATACGCGTAGCCGGAGTTCTTGGCCGCGTCCCCGGTGAAGAAGCTTGCGGCCACAGTCGCGTCATACCACATCGCGACCTTGCCGTTGTTGTAGGCGTTGAGGCACTCGGTGAACCCTGCGCTGCCGGCACCCGGTTCGCCGGCCGTCTTGAGCAAGTTCACGTAAAACGTGAGCGCGTCCCTCCATGCCGGGGTGTTCAGCTGGGCGTTCCAGCTCTGGTCGAACCAGCGTCCGCCATAAGTATTGACCACCGTGTCCAGCGGAGCGAGCTGCTCGCCCCAGCCGGGGAGTCCCCGCAAGCAGATTCCATTCAAACCCGAGCCCGGGTTGTTGACTGCCCGCGCCGCAGCTGCCACCTGGTCCCAGGTCGGGTGGTCCGGCATCGTCACACCCTTGGCCGCCAGCATGTCCTTGCGGTACATGAGCATGGACGACTCACCGTAGAAGGGCACCGCGTAGAGATCGTTCTGGTAAGTGAGGGCGGTCTTGATCCCTGGGATCAAGTCGCCCGGGTCGTATGACGAATCCTTGGCGATGTACGGTGTCAGGTCTGCAAGCCAGTTCAGCTTGGCCCACAGCGGAACCTCGTAGGTGCCAATCGTGAACAGGTCGAATTTTCCGCTTTGCGTCGCGACGTCCTGCGTCACCTGCTGACGGATCTGGTCTTCGGGAAGGGTCACGATGTTGACCTTGATCCCCGAGTGCGAGCTCTCGAAGTCGGGGACGAGTTTCTTCAGGTCGGTCATCGACGGGTTGTCGACCGACCCGAGCGTGATCGTGGTCGTGCCCCCACCACCTCCGCCGCCGCCGGCGCCGGAACAGGCCACGGCCACCAGAACGAGGACCAGGCCCGCGACCAGCGTGACGGCGGATCTGGGTCTCGGCCGGTGGTCCGGAGAACGAAGCTTCCTTTCGGTCATGGAGCGTCTCCCCTTGAACTACGCCACCTATCGCCCGGGTTCAAATCGGGCGTGACAACGTTGTCATAAGACAACGTTGTCAGTTCTATCACAGATCCGGTTAGACTGCAACAGGAGAAATCAGCGACGGCTTTTGGCCGCCCCAACGGCGCAGGAGGCAAACGCTTGACCGAGGCAGTCGTAGCCCAATCTCGACCCACGATGCGAGACGTTGCGGCGCAAGCCAGAGTGAGCCTCAAGACCGTCTCCCGGGTCGTCAACGGCGAGTCCGGCGTGTCGCCCCGGCTGGCGCGGCGCGTGCTGGCGGCCTGCGAGCGGCTCGACTACCGGCACAACCACAGCGCGAGCACCCTGCGCCGGTCCAACCGCAGGACGGCGACGATCGGGGTGGTCCTGGAAGACGTCGCCAACCCCTTCTCCTCGGCCCTGCACAGGGCGATCGAGGACGTGGCCGTGCAGCGAGGCGTCCTGGTGCTCGCCGGCAGCTCGGACGAAGACGAAGACCGCGAACGAAGGCTCGTGTTCGCGTTTGCGTCCCGGCGTGTCGACGGCTTGATCATCCAACCCTCGAGCCACGACCACCGTTACCTGCTGACCGAGCGCAAGGCCGGCACCGCGCTCGTGTTCGTGGACCGGCCGCCCGCGTCCATCGAGGCGGACGCCGTCCTGACGGACAACGCGGCCGGAGTGCGGCGCGGCGTGCAGCACCTGGTGGCGCACGGCCATCGCCGGATTGGCTACCTGGGCGACACGCACACCATTGCGACCGCCGCCGAACGGCACCGCGGCTACCTCGACGGGCTTGCCAACCAGAGGATCGAGGCGGACGAGCGGTTGATCCGGCTCGACCTACATGGAATCGAAAAAGCGGAGGCGGCGACGAGTGAGCTGCTTGAGCAATCGAATCCGCCCACCGCGCTCCTGACTGGTCAGAACCTGATCACGATCGGCGCCTTTCGAGCACTGCGACGGATGGGACTGCATCAGCGCATCGCCTTGCTCGGGTTCGACGACATCTTGCTGGCCGACCTGTTGGAGCCGGGTATCACCGTCATCGCGCAGGACCCGGCGGGAATCGGTCGCATGGCGGCGGACGTGCTGTTCCGCCGCCTGGATGGGGATCGATCGCCGGCCCAGTCGCACACGGTGCCGACGCGCATGATCACGCGGGGCTCTGGCGAGATACCTCCGTGATCGTCGTCTGCGGCGAAGCGCTGATCGACATGATCCACAACGGGGATGGCACGCAGCGCGCCGCACCCGGCGGAGGCCCCTTCAACACCGCGATCGCGCTGGCTCGCCTGGGCGTGCCGACCTCATTTCTGGGCCGCCTTTCCAATGACGCGTTCGGCCATGAGCTGAGCAGCCGGCTGACCGCGGACGGGGTCAGCCTCGAGCTGGCGACCTTCGGGCCGGAGGCGACCACCATCGCGGTGGCCGACGTCGACCGCGAAGGTTTTGCCGAGTACGAGTTTCTGGTCCAGGGGACATCCGCCTCCAACCTGACGCTCGAGATGCTGCCGGAGAAACTCGGCCCTGAGGTTTCTGCCATTCATCTGGGAACGCTGGGCCTGGTCCTCGAGCCCATGGCGTCCACGCTCGTGGAGCTGGTGCGGCGCGAGCACGAGATACACGTTGTGATGCTCGACCCCAACGTAAGGCCGGGAATCGCCCCCGACGACGA
>VBGV01000061.1 GCA_005880755.1 Chloroflexota bacterium | reverse complement strand
CCTTCCGCTGCTCACCCTTCCGCTGTGGATCCCATTCGTGATCGCCGGCGGTGTGGCCGTGCAGTCCGCGATGGGACTGCCGGGCAACTACCAGCAGGCGATCGGCCTTCTGATCGACTTCGACATACTTTTCGTGGTGCTCACTTCGCTGGCCGCACGCTTCGTGCTCGATGAATAGGTATGAGAAGGCGGCGGCCGCTGCCGTCGCCTTGATGCTGGTGGCGGCGGGCGCGATCTTCCTCTACGCGCCTGGCGATGCGCTGCAGGGTCCCGTGCAACGAATCTTCTACCTGCACGTGAGCTCCGCGATTGCCGCCTACGGATGTTTCGCGGTGGTGCTGGTCGGCGGCATCATCTATCTGCGCAACGAGAGCCCGGCGGCGGATCGATTTGCGCGTGCGGGGGCGCTGGTCGGCGTCGTGTTCACGACCGTCACGCTTGTGATGGGGATGCTCTGGGCGAAGCCCATCTGGGGCTCGTTCTGGACGTGGGACGCACGCCTCACCTCCACGCTCGTGCTGTGGATCATCTACGCCGGCTACCTGCTCGTGCGCCGGCTGGCTGAGCCGGGGCGTGGGGCCGCGCGAATCGCGGCGGTGGTCGGCATCTTCGGGTTCATCGACGTGCCGGTGGTGCACTTCAGCGTCACGTGGTGGCGGACACAGCACCCAGGCCCGATCGTGGTCAACAACGCGCTTCCGGCCGAGATGCTCGCGACCTTTTTGTTCACGCTCGTGTGCACGCTCGTACTGGCCGCGGTGCTGATCGCCATCCGCTACCGGATCGAGACGCTGCTGGACGCCAAGATGGCCATCGCCGAACCCGCCAAGCTCGTCTCGGCGCAGCAACCGGAAGCGGTGCCATGACCTACTTGGTCCTGGCATACGCCTTCGCGGTCGTTCTGCTCGGCGGCTACCTGTTCTGGTCGCTGCGCACGTTGCGGGAGCTGGAACGCAGGCAGTAATCGTCGGCGCCGGCCCGGCGGGCGACGCCGTGGCGGCCGGACTTCGCGATGGGCGCTTCGATGGCGGCATCACGCTGATCGGCTCGGAGCCGGTGCTGCCTTACGAAAGGCCGCACCTTTCGAAAAGGTATCTGCTCGGCACGATCGCACGCGATCGTCTGCCGCTGCGACCCGCGGCACAGTATCGCGAGCTCGGGATCGATCTCGAGCTCGGCCAGCGCGTGCTGGATCTCGGGATCGAAGAGCGGCGCGTGTTGCTCGAAAGTGGAAAGACCATCGGATGGGACATCTTGTGCATTGCAACGGGCTCGGACGCGCGGCGTCTGCCCGGATTCGAGCGGGCTCTCTATCTTCGCGAGCTGCCGCAGGCTGAGGAGCTTCGTGCGCGTCTCGCCGCCGTCGATTCGCTCGACATCGCCGGCGCCGGGTTCATCGGATGCGAGGTCGCGGCGGTCGCGCGCCAGAAGGGATGCCAGGTCCGTGTCCACGAGGCGCTTGCGCAACCGATGTTGCGTGTGCTCGGTCCCGACGCGGGCGCCTACATCGCCCGACTGCATCGCGAGCAGGGCGTCGATTTGAGGCTGGATGTCGAATCGCCCCCGGCAGCCGACCTGGTTGCGGTCGGCTCCAGCCCACGGACGCAGCTCGCTGAGCGGGCCGGTCTGGCGGTCGATCACGGAATCGTCGTCGACGAGCTGGGAAGAACTTCGGCCGAGGGCGTGTTCGCTGCAGGAGACGTCACCCGCTTCTTTCATCCGCTATTCGAGACGCGGATTCGGGTCGAGCACTTTCAGACCGCGCAGCGCCAGGGCTTCATCGTCGGGCACGCGATGGCCGGAAAGGACGAGCCCTACCGCGAGGTTCCCTGGTTCTGGTCCGACCAGTACGACCTCAACCTGCAGTACGCGGGGGCGGGCCTGCCCTGGGACGAGACGGTCACGCGCGGTGCCATGGGTCGGTTGCCGTTCACTGTCTTCTACATGCAATCAGGCACGCTCGTCGCGGCGGCCGGCTTCAACGACCACCACACAGTGGCGCGCGCGCGACGCGTGATGGAGGCGCGCAAGATGGTCAGCGCTCAGCAGCTGGCTGATCCGAGCTTTGACCTTCGGCGAGTGCTTGCCTGAGCCGGGGCGCGAGGCCGTAGACGATGCGCTCGGTCAGGCCCCACACGACGCTCTCCTCGTGCGCGAGGTAGCGGAACCGCCACGGTGTGTCGGATTCGAGCCACTCGCTGTCGTCGAGCAGGCGATCGAGTGCGATGGCGAGCACTCCCTCGAGCTCTCGCTCGTCGTGGACGAAGGACTCGACCGGGTCCGGCAGGTAGGCGACGAACGGCACGACCGAGAAGTTCGTGACCGCCGCGTAGATGGGCTCGCCGGCGCCGAGCGGCACCAGGCGCCCGACCGGGACGCCGATCTCCTCCGCGACCTCGCGCTGCGCCGCCGCCCAGGCTGACTCGCCAGGCTGGACGCCCCCGCCCGGCAGCGCCACCTGCCCGGGGTGGTCTCGCATGTCGGCCCGCCGGCGCACGAAGGGGACCATCCACCGGCCGGCCTGGCGGTAGAGGACGAAGACGACCGCGGCGTGTCGGGCGCCCCTTCTGAACTCGCCCCAGCCGTCGACGGGCTTGAACAGCCGCTCGAGGCGGTCGAGCGGCTCCATCAAGCGACACCCTGAAGCCGGTAACCTTTGAAAAAGTAGCCATGATCGACAACACCAGCAACCGGATCGAGCAGCAGGTTTCGGCGCTGCGGCGGACGAACCGCCGGCGCTACGCCTTCCAGCGCATGCTCCAGGCGACCGACCGGCTGCTCTGGCGGCTGGAGGAGATGAATCGCGACGGCGTCAAGACGGTGCCTCGCCGCGTGCGCGCGGAGCTCCGCGGGGTCGTGGCGGCGATGCCGAATCAAATCCGCGAGCCTCTCCGCGACACCGGCCACGTGCAGGACACACTGGACAGCCTATTCGAGGTCCAGGAGCGCCTCTTCAGGTGGCGCTACCCGAACTGGCAGGACTTCGATCCGGATGGTGAGGAGTACGACCAGGTCGCGGGCTAGGCTCCGCTGACGGCCGTCAGGAAAAGGTCCGTCGCGAACGCCGTCAGAAAACCCAACAGCAGTCCCCACGCGAAGTTGGGTGGGGTGCTGATCTTGCGTCCGAGGCTGAACAGCTCGTTCAGCACGTAGAGCAGGGCCCCGGCCGCGACGGCGAGAAAGGCGATCGAGAAGTAGGTCGAGCTGGCCAGGAAGCCGATCCACGTGCCGAGAAAAGTCGGCCCGCCGCCGATCAAACCCGCGAGCCCGAGGAAACCCCAGGAAGGCTTGTTGGCGTCGGTCGTCATCGGGGCCGCGATGCCGAATCCCTCGGTGATGTTGTGAAGCGCGAAGCCCACCGCCAGGACGCCCGTGAAGGCGATCGCGCCGATGTGGGCCGACTCCCCGATCGCGAGCCCCTCGGACAGGTTGTGCAGGCCGAGACCGGTGGCGATGGCGAGGGAAAGTGAGCGTGCGCTCGGGTTCGGATGATCGTGGCGCAGGTGGCTGAAGACGGTGCGGTTGAAGTAGACAAGTCCGAGCAGCCCGACGGCCATCCCGACGGCGAAGATCACCGCCATGGCGGCAAACGGTCCCCGGTGGCCCTGCGTGATCGCGGCTTCGACGGGTCCGGCGGCGTGGCTCACGATGTCCCACAACAGGAAGACGAGGATGCCGGTCGCGAATGCGTTGAGAAAGCCCTGGACCGACTTGGGCAGGCCGTGCATTCGCGCCACCGGAAGCCCCAGGAAGATGGTGGCTCCGGCGATCGCTCCCAGGCCGATGGCGGCGCCTTGGTTCATAGTTGTCCTACCGTGTTAGTACGCATAACAGATGCAATTAGATCAGTCTAACAAGGCCCTCAGCGAGCCCTCGGAGGTGGTGTCGCGTTACCTCGAGGCGATCTACTACATGTGGTTCGAGAAGGAGCCGCTGCGGAGCGCGCGGCTGGCGGACTGGCTCGGGGTGAGCCGCCCGACGGTCGCGGTCGGATTGCGCCGGATGGCCCGCGACGGTTTGGTGCGGATGAACGGGCGCAAGGAGATCGAGCTCACGCCGAGCGGGATGCGGTCGGCCGAGTCGATCGTGCGCCGGCACCGCATCATGGAGCGCTGGCTGACAGATGGCCTCGGCCTGGACTGGGTGACCGCCGACGCCGAGGCGGCCCGTCTCGAGCACGCGGTCTCCGACGTAGTCGAGCAGCGCCTGTACGAGGTGCTTGGTCGGCCTATGACCTGCCCCCACGGCAACCCGATCCCGGGCTATTCCGAGGCTTCGCCGCGCGAAACGAGGCTCTCCGCGCTCGCCGCGGGCGGGGGGGCGACGATCACGCGTGTGTCCGAAGTGGCCGAGCGCGAGGCGCCGCTCCTGCTCGCGTACCTGAGCCAGCGCGACCTGACGCCCGGCCGCGAAGTGACCGTGCAAGAGACCGATGCAGTCGGGAAAACACTCCGCGTGCGCGTGGCAGAACGGGACGTGACTTTGAGCCATGAAACGGCATCAAAAATCTGGGCCGTTCCGCAAGG
>VBGV01000060.1 GCA_005880755.1 Chloroflexota bacterium | reverse complement strand
CCTCAGCGAGCTCGTCGTCCGAGCGCACGAGCACCACGATGTCCAAACCAAGTCGCTGCTTGATGACCGCGTTGACCCGTTTGGCTACCCGCTCTGGTGAGGCCCGGCTCGAGAGGACGACATTGCCGCTCTGCACGTACGTCATCACATCGCGGAATCCATCAGCCGCGAGCGCGGCGCGCAGCTCCGGCATCGCGATCCGGTTACGACGCACGAGGCTAATCCCGCGCAGCAGGACTACGTGGCGCGCCATTCGCGTGGCAAGATCATCAAGGCCGCGGCCATGCCGATTTCCCATAGGCCAAACAGAAGTAGAAAGAGATAGCTCGAGTCGAGGATGAAAAGCAGCAGCGCTATCAAAAAGAGCACAAAGCCCACCAATGCGAGCACCGACCGCCGGCCGGCCTGCCAGAGAACCGCGCTCACGATCAGTACGCTAAGCGCGAGCAGGGCCACCACTGTCCATCCCCCCACGTCGGCAAACGCATGTGCCGACACGACAAGCTGGCGGAAGGCAGGCTCCGTGGTCGATTGATGTTCCTGGGCGACCGCCACGGGCACGTACTGAAACGCCAAGAACGCAATCGTCGTCGGCGCGATGACGACCGACAGGGCGAGCACGATCAGCATCGCGAGCTCGTTGATGGGACGCAGCTCTAGAAACAGCCATGAAGCGGCCACCACGTACAGAACAACCGCGACGATCCCCGAGGCGACTGTCACATCGAACAGCTGGCGCCCGGGTTCGGAACCAAGAGTCGTGAGGATGTCAGCGCTTCCAGGCCCTTCGGCGGCGAACAGGAAAGCCAGAGCCACGACAAAGGCAACCCCCGAACCCGCAAACGCAGCCGGACCAATCAGCGAGCGGACTTGGCCTGGCATAGCTGGTACCCGCTGCAAGACTCGAACTCGCAACCTCCTGATCCGAACCTGTTGCTGCGATTGTGGTTATGCAACCCGGCTGACTCGGACGCCCCATCGACGCCTTGCCAAAGTGCCTGCTGAGAAAGTGCCCGCTGAGGGATTCGAACCCCCGACCCTCTGTTCCGAAGACAGATGCTCTGATCCCCTGAGCTAAGCGGGCGCCACAGACATCGTATGGAAGTTTCGGTCGAAGGCCGGGATGCTCTCTTAATCGCCCCTCCGGCCCTGCCCCTCCGGCGCGTTCCGCGCCACCTCCCCACAAGTGGGGAGGAGTTTCTTGTCAGACGACTGCTACGTATCGCTCGTGGTTCAGGCCCCACGCCGCGTACCGCATCAGGCCCATCGCTCGGTAGCGGCGGCGGCGCGCCACCGTCGTGCCTGTCTCGATTGCGGCGCGCAGCTCCTTCGGCGTCTTGCCCGGGAATTCGGTATACGCCCGTCCGACCGCGTCCAGGATGTGCGCGTCGGAGCCGCCCAGCTCCGTGCAGCCCAGGCCCATGTTGAGCCGGTGCGCGAGTTGGTTGAAGAAGTAGAACCCAGGCGTCGCGTTCTCGACCTCGATCGCGTCGAAGTCGAGCTCGGCCGCGAGCCAGCCGACCCCGTGCACCGGCCCGTTCCGGACACGTCTTTGGGTGCGCCAGAAGGGATGCACCGCGACCGCCAGACCGCCCTGATCGTGAATCGCATCCACGGTCGCGGCTGCGGACATGCCCGGTCGGATCCGCCGCTCGACGAACAAGCCGACGATGTGGCCGTCACGGCTGGAGACTTCCTCACCGATGACCACCTGCAACCTCGACGACGAACCCGCGGCGTGGTCGGCGGCGCGCAGCGCACCTTCGATCGTGTCGTGGTCGGTGACTGCGATCACGCTCAGCCGTGTTGCGCGCGCGTAATCAACGAGCTCGTGCGGTGAGGGCCAACCATCACTTGCGGTGGTGTGCATGTGCAGATCGGCACGACCGCGCGAAACCATGGGTGTGCATCCTACGCCCGGCGGGCTTACCATCGACCCGTAACAACCTGCCTCTGGGGTGAAGAAAGGTGGAGGTGGCGGCCGTGGAAGGCTTGATGCAGGACTACGAGCTCAGTCTGCAGCACGTGCTGTGGCGGATTGAGCGACTGCACCAGAAGAAAGAGGTCGTAACCAAGCTCGAGCAAGGCGTACACCGCATGACCAACGCCGAGATGGTGCCTCGCATCAACCGGTTGGCCGGCGCCTTGAAACGGCTTGGTGTCAAACCCGGGGACCGCGTGGCGACGCTCGCGTTCAACAACCACCGCCACCTGGAGCTCTACTACGCCGTGCCCTGCATGGGTGCCGTGCTGCACACGCTGAACCTGCGGCTGTTCCCTCAGCATCTTGAATTCATCATCAATGACGCAGAAGACAAGACTTTATTTGTCGATCAGGCGCTGCTTCCGCTGCTGAAGCCGCTGATGGGAAAGATCCCGAGCATCCAGCGGTTCGTCCTCATGACCGATGCCTCCGCGCCGTCGCACAGCCAGGACGGCATAGGCGACATGCTCGACTACGAGTCCCTCCTCCAGGCCGAGAGCGACAGCTATCCGTGGCCAAAGCTCTCGGAGCGGATGGCGGCGGCCATGTGCTACACGTCGGGCACCACCGGCAACCCGAAAGGGGTCGTGTATTCGCACCGCTCCCAGTTCATCCACACGATGGGTGTCTTGCAGGCGGACAACCTCGGGCTGACCGAGAAGGACACCGTCCTGCCGATCGTGCCCATGTTCCACGCCAACAGCTGGGGGCTGCCCTACGCCTGCGGCATGGCGGGCTGCAAAGTGCTGTTCCCCGACCGGTTCATGGGCGACGCCAAGTCGGTGGTCGAACTGGCCGAGCAGGAGGGCGCGACGATCCTAGCCGGGGTCCCGACGATCTGGATCAACACCGTCGCCCTGTTGAAGGAGACGGGCCAGCGGCTGCCCAAGGTCCACACGGTCATCTGCGGAGGCTCGGCCATCCCGCGCTCGCTCATGGAGGCAATGGACGCGCTCGGGCTCCGCATGCTTCACGCCTGGGGCATGACCGAGACCTCCCCGCTCGGCAGCGTCAGCCGGCCTCGCGCCGGCACCGCCAAAGAGAACGAGCTCGATGTGCGCCTGACGCAGGGTGTGATCGTGCCCGGCGTCGAGATCCGGATCACCGACCCGGCCAGCGGCGAAGAGCTGCCCTGGGACGGCGTCGCTTTCGGCGAGATCCAGGTCCGAGGGCCGTGGATCGCCCGGGGCTACCACAACGGCTACGACCCCGGCAAGCTGACCGAGGACGAGTGGTTCCGCACCGGCGACGTGGCCAAGATCTCGCCCGACGGCTACATCCAGATCGTCGACCGGACCAAAGACGTCATCAAGTCGGGCGGCGAGTGGATCTCCTCCGTCGAGCTCGAGAACGCGGTCATGGCCCATCCCAAGATCCTGGAGGCGGCGGTCATCGGACTGCCCCACGTCAAGTGGGACGAGCGGCCGGTGGTCTATGCGGTCGCGAGACCGGAGTTCAAGGGCCAGGTCACCGAACAAGAGGTGATCGACTTCCTGAGGGACAAGGTCGCCAAATGGTGGCTGCCGGACGAGGTCAGGTTCATCGACGAGGTGCCGAAGACCTCGGTCGGGAAATTCGACAAGAAGGTGCTGCGGGCGAGCGCCGTGCCCATCAAGGAAGGCGCGACCCAGGCGGCGCGCAAGTGAGCGCCCGCGTGGGCCTCCGCGAGCACCGGATCGGCCGCGACAAGTTCCACCACAAGTGGGACAACTCGCTGGAGCCGGTGGCAGTGATCGACCCCGGCGACGTGGTGCACTTCGAGACTGAAGAGGTCACGGCGGGGCAGCTGCAGAAGGGCGACCCCGCCTCCAGGCTCGGCGCGCTCGACTTCGACCGGCTCTACCCGCTGGGCGGACCGGTGTTCGTGCGCGGGGCAGAGCCGGGTGACGCGCTGGAGGTCGAGATCCTGGAGCTGAAACCCGGCTCGTGGGGTTGGAGCGCGATCCTGCCCGGGCTGGGCCTTCTTGCCTCGGACTTCCCCGAACCTTACGTCCGCTACTTCGACCTTGGCGACCGGACGTCGGCCGAGCTGCGCCACGACGTGCACATCCCGATCGCGCCGTTTTGCGGCACGATGGGCGTCGCGACCGACGAGGCCGGCCCGATCGCCGTCCTGCCGCCCACCAAGGGCGCGGGCAACGTGGACACGCGACACCTGACGGCCGGGACGAAGCTCTATCTGCCTGTCTTCGTGCCCGGCGGGCTGTTCTCCGCGGGTGACTGTCACGCCGCGCAGGGAGACGGCGAAGTCTGCGTTACCGGGATCGAATGCCCGATGACGTTCTCACTCCGGTTTGGAGTGGTCAAGGGCGGGTCGCCTCGGCCCTGGAGCTACCACTTTGTGACGCCGGCGGCGCCCCTGCAGCCACGCAGCGATGCGGCCGGCTATCACTCGGTGTGCGCGCTGGGACCCGACCTCATGGAGAACGCCCGCAACTCGGTGCGGTACACCATCGAATGGCTGGTCGCCGACCACGGGCTGAGTCGCGAGGACGCCTACATCCTGTGCAGCCTCGCCGGGGACTTGCGGATCAGCCAGATCGTCGACCAACCGAACTGGGGGGTCTCCTTCTATCTGCCGCTGAGCGTCTTTTCCTAGTCTGTAGCTCGCCCAAGCGGGAGGTATCCCCGGCGCTGTCGGGCATACTG
>VBGV01000059.1 GCA_005880755.1 Chloroflexota bacterium | reverse complement strand
CGCAGTCGAGGGTGATCGTGCGCTCGCCGATCTGCTTCATATCGACCGCGGCACGCAACGAGCGGCCGATCAGGCGCTGGATCTCATGAGTACGGCCACCGAGCCGGCCCTGGATCGCCTCGCGCGCTCCGCGGTCGTGCGTGGCCCGCGGCAGCATCGAGTACTCGGCCGTGATCCATCCCTGGCCGCTGCCGCGACGGTGCATCGGGACTCGGTCTTCGACGCTGGCTGTGATCCACACGCGGGTGCGCCCCATCTCGATCAGGCACGAACCCTCGGCGTGCACGTTGACGCCCAGCTCGATCTTCACCGGTCGCAGCTGGTCCGGCGCGCGCCCGTCGCGGCGCGCGGCCGTGCCCGTCATCGTCCGAGAAGTTTCAGTAATAGCGCTGTGCCCTCGTAGAAAAGATATAGCGGAATGAACATGATGAGCGGAGTCAGCGGATCCGCGCCGGGCGTCAAAAAGTTCGCGAGCAGTCCGAGCCCCAGGAAGAAGTACGGCCGCCGCTTGTGGAGCCACCTAGAGCTGGTGATCCGCAGCATCCCCAGCACGAACAGCACGACCGGCAGCTCGAAGACGATCCCGAAGCCGATGACCATCAGCAGCACGAAGCTGATGAACTGACTCAGGTCAGGCAGATACGTGACGTCCGGCGGGGAGAACCTGTTGAGGACGTTCAGGTAGAGCGGCAGCGCGTACACGGCGACCGCCACCCCGAGCGCGAAAAAGAAAACGGTGGCAACGACCAGCGGGAGGATGAAGCGCCGCTCGTGCTGGTGAAGTCCCGGGCTGACGAACCACCAGGCTTGCTGGATGACGATCGGCGCCGCGATGACGACGCCGATGTAGATCGCGACCTTGAGCTGATTCAACACTCCGCCCGCCGGCTGCAGGTAGATGGCGTGGCCGATGCCGGCCCGCGTGATCAGGTACGTGATCACGTGTGACGAGACGAAGAAAGCCGCGAATGTCGCGAGCGCCCAAGCGGCCAGGGAGACGATGAGTGCGCGGCGCAGCGCCTCCAGGTGCTCGATCACGGACATCCGATCTTCTTCGACCGGGACTTTGCTTCGCGGCGAGCGCTGAAGGACCCTGCTCAGAAGGGCCACGACAGCCTCAGTTCTTCGAGGAGTTAGCCTCGGACGTCGAGCCCTTGGCGGCGCTCTCGTTGGTCGTGCTGGTGCTCGCGGGCTCATCCGGCTTGGCTTGAGTGGCGGCGCTCATCTCGTTGGTGATCTCACTCGTCGCCTTGCGAAACTCCCGCATCGCCTTCCCGACCGCGCCGCCCAGCTCGGGCAAGCGACCAGGCCCAAAGATGATCAGGACGACCACCAACAGAAGCACGATGTAAACCCAATGGACACCAAACACTTCGAGCCGATTATAGGCCGCGGTCCATCAAGAGACCTGGATGGTGACCGAGACGATGGTGTCGGTCACGGACAGCACCTGTGCCTTGTCCATGCCCGAGGTGACTGTGCCGAACCGGTTGTAGGCGGCCGTCGGGCCGGGACTCGGCCAGTCCGCCTTTTCGATGAAGAACTGGCTTCCGTTGACAGCACCCCCGGGCACACGCGCCATGCCCACGGCGCCGAGTTCCCATGGCGTGGTCGTCGTTTCGTCCGGGAGGCTGTAGCCAGGGCCGCCTCGACCGTCACCCCGTGGATCGCCTCCCTGCACGACCCAGTCCTCCGCCTTCCAGAAACCCAGCCCGTTGTAGTAGCCGTGGACGGCGAGCACGACGAAGTTGTTGACCGTCACCGGCGCGACCTCGGGATGGAGCTGGACCACGATGTCGCCCTGCGAGGTGGTGATGGTGGCCTGCAGCTTCTGGGCCGCGGTGATGCACATCGGCTGCGGGCCGATGAACTCGTGAGGGGCGATCTGCGTCGACGTGGCGCAGTTCGCGAGGGCGGCGGGTACCACCGGCTCAATGGCGTGCTTGATCAGCAATCCACCGCCCGCGACCGCCGCGATCAAAACTGCCATCACCAAGAGCGCCAGCCACGCCTGACGTCCACGCGGCGGCGGCGCCTCGAGCTCGTCGGGTTCGACCGGCGCGGGGCGCCGCGACGGCCTGGGCTGGCTCACGTCACTTCCTCGCGGCCGCTTCGGCGATCGCCTGCACCAGCCCGTGCGTCGTGTACTCCCGCGCGACGATCGCGACGTCGAGTCCCAGCTTGCGCGCCGTGTCGGCCGTGACAGGACCCATGCATGCGATCTCGGCGTCGCCGAGGATGGCCGGCAGCCTGTCTTCTGGAAACGCCCGCACGAAGTTGACCACGGTCGAGGAGCTCGTGAAGGTGATCACGTCGACCCCCTCGCCGTCGAAGAGGCGAAGCAGCGCCGGACCCGTGTCGACCGGGCAAACAGCTCGATAGACAGGCAGGATTTCGACTTCCGCCCCTCGATTCGCAAGCAGCGATGGTAGTGCGTCGCGCGCGATCTCCGCTCGCGGCACGAGCACGCGCATGCCCTTCATCTCCCAGCCTTCCAGGGCGTTGGCGAGGCCTTCGGCCGTGTACTCGGACGTCACGAGCTCCGGTTTGAGTCCGTGGCCGGCCAGGGCGTCCGCCGTCTCCTGGCCGATCGCGCACAGCTTCGAGTTATGCATCGCGCGGGCATCAAGCCCAGCGGTGAGCAGCATCTGGAAGAAAATGTCGACCGCGTTGGCGGATGCAAAGATCACCAGCGCGGTCCGGCTCAAGTTCTTGATCGCGTTGTTGACGCGGTCGTCGGCGGGCAGCCGCCGAATCTCGAGGGTCGGAATTTCGACCACCGCCGCCCCCAGGTCGACGAGCTCGCGGCGGAACGGATCCACCTGGTGGCGGGCGCGAGTGATCAGGATGCGGCGACCGTGCAGCGGCCGTTTCGACAGCGTATCGAGGCGCTCCGACATGTCGACGCCCGGGCCCAGCACAAGCAATGCGTCGCCTTTGACCCCGTATGTGGCGGCCTTGCGCGCCAGCTCGCTCAGCGGCGCGCTGACGCGGTGCTGGCCGGGCTGACCGGGATTCAGGATCAAGGCCGCGGGGGTCTGCGGTGCGCGGCCGTTTTGCAGCAGCGCCGTGATGCCGGACTCCCACCATCCCGACGCAAGCCGCAGGACGACCGTCTCACCGCCCGTCACCAGGCCGAAGCCGATCGACGCGGACAGGCCTTCGATGGTGAGCGGTATGCCGCTCATCACCGGCGCCGCGAGCTCGACGATGAGGCCGGGCACGGCTTCGAAGTCGATCCCTGCGCGCTCGAGTCGATCGGCGATCTCGCTGCCGTTCGAGAACGCATATGGATTGCCGGGAAATAGCACGGTGACCTTGCGCCCGTTGCGTGCAAGACGAATGACCTCATCCACCGACTCGAGTGGCGCGATGTCTGCGTTGGGCATGGCGAGGTGCAGGAGCCCGGTGCCGCAGCCGTCGCAATTTCGGATCACGTCGGCTTCCTTGATCGCCTCGACCGCCTGCAGAGTTGCCAGTCCGGGATGACCTGGTCCGACACCGACGAGCCTGACCCTGCTCATGCCACCACACCCATCCCCACCCGGGACATGGGGAGACAGATTAGAGGTTTCGGCTGACCACGTAATCCGTTAGCGACTCGAGCGCAGCGACAGCCTCGCCGCGGTCGAGCTTGCTCAATTGAGCGCGCGCCGCATTCGCGTGATCGCGAGCCTGATCGAGCGCGCGCTGAGGTCCAGCACTTTTGCGGACAGCATCTGCAATGCGGCGCGCCTCCTGTTCGTCGAGACGCCGGCCATCTTCGATCTCTACTGATGAGAGCATCAGCGGAAGAGTCGCGAAACCTTCGGCGATGTCGTGACCGATGGGCTTGCCGACCTCGCCCTCGGTGGCGGTGTAATCGAGAACGTCGTCCGCGATCTGAAACGCAAGGCCAAGTTCACGACCGTATCCGCGCAACGCGGCTCGTCGTTCGCCGTCCAGGCCACCGAGCAGCCCACCGATATCGCAGCACGCTGCCACGAGCAACGCTGTCTTCGCCTCGATTCGTCGCATGTACTCGCCAACGTCGGTGCTGTAGCGGTATCGGATCGACTGCTGGCGAACTTCGCCCGCGCAGATGCCCATCACGGTCCGCGCGAGGATCGCCACGACCTCCGGTTCGGCGGTGACGGCGGCCAGCTCATAAGCCTTGGCGAAATAGAAGTCCCCGATGACGATTGCGGGCTCATCGCCCAGCGTTGATGCGATGGTCGGACGTCCCCGCCTCATCTTTGCTCGGTCGATCACGTCGTCATGGACCAGGGTCGCCGCATGGGTCAGCTCGACCGCCATCGCCGCAGGGACGAGGCGCGCGAGGTCGTAGCGTCCAGACATCGCCGACAGCAGCACCAACGCCGGGCGGATCCGCTTGCCTCCGGCTTCGAAGAGGTCTGCCATCGGACCGGCGACCTCAGGCGGATCGCGCTGGATGTGCTGGCGGAGCTCGGACTCGACGGTCGCCAGGTCTCCGGCCACGGGGCCGAAGAGGTTGGTGGTCTGTTCCGTCAAGCGCCTTTGACCGACAGCCGGTAACCGAGTCCGGGGACTGCCTCCAGGCTCACGCCTGTGTTGGAGCGCTCCGAGAGCTTGCGCCGCAACCGCTGCACGTGCGGGTCGACGGAATGGTCGTCGAGGTCGTGCGGATAACCCCACACCTTGTCTCGCAGCTGGGCGCGCGTCAGGACCCGCTCCGGGTTCGCGGCCAGCACCGCGAGCAGGTTGAATTCGGTCATCGTCAGCGTG
>VBGV01000058.1 GCA_005880755.1 Chloroflexota bacterium | reverse complement strand
CGCGTCTTCGGTCGAGTGCAGGGTCGCGTTGAGCACCACCGCGATGAGGTGGCGATCACCGCGAGTCGCGGTCGCGAGCATGCAGCCGCCAGCGTTGTCCGTCAGTCCTGTTTTCAGCCCCGTCGCACCTGGATAGCTCCACAGCAGCCGGTTCAGGTTGTGCGGGTAAAACGCCTTGTGCGTCGCGGTGGAAGGAATCGCGACGTCCTTCGTCGCGGCGATCGCGGCGAGATCTGGATAGTAGGTGTCGAGATAAGCCGCGGCGTGAGCCAGGTCATGGGCCGACAT
Organism: Chloroflexota bacterium; assembly: GCA_005880755.1. Classification (GTDB taxonomy): domain Bacteria; phylum Chloroflexota; class Dormibacteria; order Dormibacterales; family Dormibacteraceae; genus 40CM-4-65-16. Next base: position 11,464 of record VBGV01000058.1, on the reverse strand, counting down.
CGCGTGGCCAGGCGCGTCGAGCCCGCTCGGCGTGGCGAAGTGGCTGGCGGCGAGGCCGATGCTTTTCGCCTTCTGGTTCATCTGCCTGAGGAAACGGTCGCGCGGCACGATGCCGTCCGCGAGAGCCTCCGCGGCGTCGTTCCCGGAATCGAGGAACAGGCCGTACAGAAGGTCGCGTACTGTGACCCGCTCGCCAGGCGTCAGGCCCATGACGCTCGGGACGACCTGGGTTGCCTCTTTCGTCACCTGGACCGTCCGGTCGAGCGAACCTGCGTCATCCATCGCGACCATCGCGGTCACGAGCTTGGTCAGGCTCGCCGGAGCGCGTGCGGTCTCGGGGTCGCGCTGCCACAGCACCTGGCGCGCGTCCAGATCGACAAGGTATGCCGCTTGACCGTGGATCGCGAGGTTGGGCTGGCCGTGCGTGGCGAGCCAGTAGGTCGAGAAGTCGAAGTGGTCGAACGACTTCGGCGCGGGTGCGGTGGCGCTCTCCAGGTTGAACACGAACGGCACGGTGCGGGTACGTGCGACGAAGACTGTGGTCGCGATCGCGGCGGCAATCACGAGCAGCGATAGCAGAAATCTGAAGAGCTCGCGCCTCCGCCGGCGGCGGCCCCGCGTCCGGGATATTCCTGGTTCTGAAACGTAGGCTGGGACGGTGGATACCCCCTGGTGATTTGTCGCCGGGATTGTAGCGAGCCCAGCTAAGCGGGTGCGTGCTCCGGTGCGTAGACGGGCGCGGGCGGCATCGCGGGAACGGGTGATGTCGTCGGCTCGTGCAGCCTCGTCGCGAGCTGGTCGCTGGCCGCCTCCATCGTCTGCAGCGCGGTCGCGGAGTCCTTCGCATTCATGAACACCGGCTGGCCGTAGTCGTAGATGCGGTAGGCCTTCCACGTCGCCCCGACCAGCTGCGTGCCGGAGAACGTGTAGGTCCCGATCACGCCCTCGCGCGTCTCCTCCGACCACATCTGGTCGAACACGAAGTTCCCGTGCGCGTAGGTGATGAGCTTGCCGTGATAGATCTCGATCCCCTGGTACCAGTGCGGGTGGTTGCCGATCACGATGTCGGCGCCCCAGTCGATCGCGGCATGCCCGATCGCGACGGGGTCATCGGGCGTCGGCACGTGCGGGTCGGCCAGCGGCTGGCGCTCGTACTCCTTGCCCCAGTGAAACTGCGCCACGACGATGTCGGCCTGCTGGCGGGCACGCGCGATACCTTGACGTACCGCTTCTTTGTCGATCGCGCGACCCACGCCGTTGAAGCCGACGAACGCGAACTTGATCCCGCGCACATCGATCACCGCAGCCGGGCCCAGGCCTGACGTCTCGATCCCGTGGTCGTGCAGCAACTTGTCCGTGGCCGTGATCCCCTCCGCCCCGAAGTTGGACAGATGGTTGTTGGCGAGGTTGGCCACCTTCGCGCCCATCAGAGTCAGGCCGTTGATGAACCGCGCGTCGCCGCAGAAGGTGAACGTGGCCGTCGCCACGACGGGACATCCCGCGAACAGCGGCGTCTCGAGATTGATGTAAGTGACGTCGGCGTTCTTCGTGTAGTCCGCCGTCGGCCGGAACGGCCACAGGAAGTCGTGACGAGCGGTGGCGTAGTAGTTGACACCGCGCGCTGGGATCACGTCGCCCGTGACCAGGAGCGTTCGGATGCGGCTGGGGTCGTGCGGCACGACGTACGTCGGGTGGAAAAGGCTCTGCAGGCTCAAAACGGGCAGCCTGCCAGTGCGGTCGGAGAATGACGCCTGGTCGTAGAAATCTGGCGCCGCCACCAGGACACGGGAGCCCGAAGCGCCGCTGCCGATGGCCACAGGCGGCGTCGAGCTGTTGCAGGCGACCAGGGCGACCAGGGCAACCACGACGGCGGGTCTCACTTGACGGGCAATTGTGCCAGCAGATCCTCGATCGCGATCAGCCTGGCGACGTAGGAGCGTACCGGCTCGCCGAGCTCGCCCGCGGCCCGAAAGACGCGCTCGTTGCCCTCCGCGCGCCGCGTCTCGAGCATCGTGGCCAGGTTGCGGTCGAGCGAACCGCGGCGCAGGGCGACCTCGACCACGCTGCCGATCCAGGTCGCGTAAAGCGCCACCTCCTGGTCTCGTGGGTCGCCTCCTCCGACGGGAGATGGCGTATGGATGTGAGCATCCCAGAGCCGGCGGAGCCTGAGGACCTCTTCGGTCGCCGCTTTACCGACGGGCCCCCGCGAAGTCACGCCGAAGGCTCTAACTTCGTGGGGATCTCAAACGGCCGCCTTCAGCTGCGCGATGACCGCGTCCGCAACCTGGCTCGTCCCCACCGCGGTGGGATCGTCGCGCTTCTCCTTCAGGTCATAGGTGACGTTCTCCCCCAGCGCGATGACGTTGGCGATCGCCTTCTCCATCGCATCGGCTGCCGCCGTCTCCTCCAGGTACCGCAGCATCATCACGCCGGAGAGCATCACCGCCATCGGGTTCACCCTGTTCTGGCCGGTGTACTTCGGCGCGCTGCCGTGGGTGGCCTCGAACACCGCGCCGTTGGTGCCTATGTTCGCTCCGGGGGCCAACCCCAGCCCGCCGATCATGCCCGCACCGAGGTCCGAGATGATGTCGCCATAGAGGTTCGGACAGCACAGCACGTCGTACTCCTTCGGCCTGAGGACGAGCTGCATGCACATGTTGTCGACGATGCGGTCCTCGAACTCGATGTCGGTGTTCTGCGCGGCGACCTGGCGCGCGACGAAAAGGAACAGGCCGTCGGTGTGCTTCATGATGTTCGCCTTGTGCACCGCCGTGACCTTGCGCCGGCCGTTCTTCCGCGCGTAGTCGAACGCGAACTGGACTATCCGCTCCGAGCCGCTGACCGAGATCGGCTTGATCGAAAGCCCGCTGTCGGGGCGGATCTTTTTCTTAAGCAGACCTGAAATTTCTTCGATGAGGTGCTGCGCGTCGGGGGAGCCCTTCTCGAACTCGAGTCCCGCGTAGATGTCCTCGGTGTTTTCGCGGACGATGATGAAGTCGAGATCGTCGCGCAGGTTGCGCGCACCCTTGTATGCCCTGATCGGCCGCACGAGCGCGTAGAGGTCGAGCGCCTGGCGCAGAGCGACGTTGACGCTCCGAAATCCGCTCCCCACAGGGGTGGTGATTGGGCCTTTGAGCGCGACCCTGTTCTTGCGAATCGATTCGAGCACGTGGTCGGGTAGCGGGGTCCCGAACTCGGCGATCGCGGCCTCGCCGGCCTGCTGGACGTCCCACTCGAACTCAACTCCCGTGGCTTCCAGCACGCGAACCGACGCATCGCAGATCTCAGGGCCGACGCCATCTCCGGGGACGAGCGTTACTGCGTGTCTAGCCAATCCGTTGAGACAGCAGTGCGCTTACCGGTTTTTGAAGTAGTCGGCGTTGATCTGGATGAAGTTGCGCCACTGCTCAGGCACTTCATCCTCAGGAAAGATGGCGTCAACCGGACACGGATCGACGCATGCGCCGCAGTCGATGCACTCGTCAGGATCGATGAAATACATGTTCGCCGCGTCGTCTGTATGGATGCAATCGACCGGACAAACCTCGACGCACGAGGCGTCTTTGACGTCTATGCAGGGCTGGACGATGACGTATGCCACGTGCCGCAAGGGTACCATGCACCGTTAAATGCCCGAGTCTGAGCCGAAGCCGAAGCTGATCGAACTCGTAGGACCTGGAGCAGGCCAGGGCTGGAAGGCCGTCTTGAGGAATGGGAAGCCTGCCGTGGTGCACGAAATCCCTGTGCCGCCGGCCGAGGCGACCGCCGCCGTACCCCGTCTCCAGCGACTCTACGAACACCGTCACCCGGCCCTGTCGCCCGTACTGGCTTGGGGCACCGATCAGAACGGCGTCTGGGTCGCGGTGGAGCCGAACGAAGGCACGCCCCTCGGCTCGATCCTTTCGCGTGGACCGTTGACGCCGCCCGCGGCCGCCGCCATCGGAGCTGCCGTCCTCTCCGGTGTGGCCGCCCTGCACGAGGCGGGCATCGCCCTGGGCGGGTTTGGCGCCACGGCGGTGAGGGTCACCACCAACGGCGACATCAGGCTGGCCGGCCATCCCGCGGCGGCGGTGCGCGCGGCGCCCTCACAGAGCGACCTGCGCGCGGACGTCCGGTCATGCGGCATGGCCGTCTGCGCGGCCTTCGGTGTCGACCCCGCGGGCGCACCAGCGCCGCCCAACATCTCTCCCGGTCTGGTGGTCACCATGAGGTCGATGGCGAGCGGCGCGATGGGCCCCTCCGCCGATCGGGCGCAGGCCGCCCTCCGAGAGATGGCCGCCGCGCTGCTTTCACCCGACCGCGAGATGGCGGCTCAATCCGAGCTCGCCACGCGGGCAGGCGGCCGCGAGCTGCCGCCGATCACGCCGTTCTTGCCTGAGGGCACGGTCGCACCCAAATCGACCGCGCCTACCCCGGCGCCCTACATCGCGCCGACTCCCCGCCAGGAGACTCCCGTCCGCTCGCCTGCGTCGTACGACGCACCCGATCGGCCCCTCCAGACCTATCCCTCGATGCCCGCGATCACGTTCCCGCCGACACCAGTCCCGGCTCCCGCACCTCCACCGCCGGCGCCCGCCGCACCGGCGACGCCTGCTCCCTCCGTCCCGACCTGGTCGGACGCGCCGCCACGCCCCTCCGCTCCATCGGAGCCGACGGCGAGGGCGACCAACCCGCCCGCGCCACCGACGTGGACTCCCCTAGAACCGTCGAAGCCGGCCGAACCCGAGCCGCCGAAGCCCGCGCCGTCGTTCGAGAGCGCGGCGCCGGCTTCGCCTTTCGCCACCTTTCCCCCTGCCGCCCCTCCGGCACCGGCGGAAACTCCCGCGCCCTCCCCGCCCCCGGCGCAACAGACCTGGACGCCCGTCGAGGCCCCGGTGTGGAAGCCTGGAGAGACCGTCCCTGCCGAGCCACTTGGCACCGGGGTGGCCACGGTCGAGACTCCCGCCGCGGTGCCTACTCCGGCACCTGTCCCGCGCGCCCCGATTTCGGCGCCCGCGCGTAAGCCGTCAGTGCCACGCCCGCCGTCTCGGGGCGTCCCTTCCGGACGGCCGCCCTGGCTCGTGCCGGCCGCGGTCGCGGTCGTGATCGTCATCCTCCTTGGGGCGGTCGGCGTGATCGTCCTCGCCAACCGAGGCGGGGGCCCGATCACCGGCGGGGTGCACGCGACGCCTACGGCATCGGCGAATCCCTCTGGCTCGCCGCGGACGTCGCCGAGCGCGTCGGCGACCACCAAGGCACCGCAGGCCGTGCCGAACTTTGGAGCCACCAGCGCTGACCCGATCACAAAGGTGCAGATCTGCACCCCCGCTTCGCCGTGCAACATTCCCGGCGCCTCTCCGGAAAACGCGACGGCGTGCGAGCTCACGTCATGCCGTCTCGAGGTCGCGCTCTATTTCTCCGCCGTCCAGAAATCGGTCCCGTACTCGTACACGGTCAAGTTCTTCGACCGCTGCAGCGGCCAGACGACCGACCTTCCCGGTCCGAGCGCGACCACGCCCGCGAGCGGCTACATCGTGGCGATCGCGACGGATCACTGGACCGTGAACATTCCCAGCGGGGTGAAGTCGGGCGCCATCGTCGCGGTCGCCTCGAAACCGGCAGTCGCTCGCTCGGAGCCCCTGCTGCTCGGCGCGGAGACCTGCTAGAGCTTCTTCATCCCGTAGCGCAAGAACAGGAAGTCGCCGTGGCGCCGCGCGCTGAGCAAGCGGGTCCAGAGGCCTTTAGAAGGTAGGAACTCGGCGCCCGCCACCATGCCCAGTCGCGGGTCGCGGTCGCGCCCGGCGACCACCGGCGAGATGGTGAGAAAAGCCTCGTCGAGCAGGTCGCGCTGGATGAGGTCGCCCATCACGTGTGGGCCGCCTTCGGTGAGGATCACCTCGTGACCGCGTTCGCGCAGCTCATCGACCGCTCGACGTAGGTCGACGGGCCCCCTCTCCCCTAACTCGATCACGTCGCACGAGTCCGGCAATCGGCCTTTGACGTTAGCCGCGCCGGACGAGGTGGTGACGATCGTCGCTCCCGCGGCGACGGCGGGGTGCGACACCGCAACCTCGCCGCTGGACGTCAGCAGCACCAGCCTGGGTCTCGGCTTGCGGCCGAGATCGCTCCGCAGCTGTGCGAAGCTGGAGGCGAGGTCGGGGTACATGTGCTCCGGCGTCCAATGATGTCCCGGCGTCGCTCGCAGCGTCCCCGCGCCCAGCAGCACGGCGTCGGCGAACGCGCGCAGCAAACCCATGAGGAAACGGTCCGCCTGGTTGCGGCCGCTGATCACCGACCCCGCGGATGGGTTCGAGCCCAGCGTCACAACGCCATCGACCGACGACACGAAGTTCGAGTAGATGACGCGATTCGGGAAACCGAGGCGCCCGTAGATGTGCTCGACCTCGCGAGGCAGGTCGAAGGTCGGCAGGTCGGTCTCGTAGAGGAGGTCGAACGGCTCGATCAGTGTTCGATGCGGGGATTGACCGACTGCAGGAATTCGGTCCGCAGCTGCGGGTCGCTCTCGTAGTTGCCGCGCCAGAACGAGGTCCACGTCCTGGAGTGGCCCTCGCGCACGCCGCGCATCTGCGTGCACAGGTGGGTCGCGTTGAGGTGCACCGCCACGCCGTGCGGCTTGAGCACGCGCACCAGCTCGTCCGCGATTTCAACCCCGACTCGCTCCTGCACCGTGAAGCGCCGCGCAAACACGCGCACCAGTCGTGACAGTTTCGAGATGCCGATGATCTCCTCGTGCGCGATGTAGCCGATGTACGCATGGCCGTGGAATGGGAGCACGTGATGCTCACAAAGCGAGTAGAACTCGATCGGTCCCTCGATGACCTGGCTGATGCTGCAGTCAGGCCCGCCATGGCATTCGGTCGGGAAGGCCGTCAGGAGTTTGGGGTCGCCCTCATACCCAGCTGTCGATTCGAAAAGCGCGTGCAGGTAGCGGCTGGGAGTGGCGCGAGTCCCCGCCGTGTCGAGGTCCATGCCGAATGCCTGAAAGATCTCCGCGGCGTAGGCCTCGAATTTCTTCCACTGGGCGGGACTTACCTCGCGCGGGCGGACCTTCTCCCAATGTGTGGTTTCTTCCGGATCGAACGCTAGCGTTGACATGCTCCACTCCTCTGGCTGCTCGGGCGACTTAGGGCAACTGTACGCCGGGATGAACTGGGGTTCGGATTCGGGCGTTCGGGATTAGAGTGTTGGACTCGATGTCACTGAACCGGGTGCTGTCGGTCATGATTCCGGCCTTCAACGAGGAGCGCACGCTCGAGGTGATCCTCAACCACGTCCTCGAGCGGCCTGAGGTCGGGGAGGTGATCGCGGTTGACGATGGCTCCACCGACGGCACCTGGGCGATCATCAGCCGGTTCGCCGAACGCGAGCCCCGGGTCCGCGCGTTTCGGCAGGAGGCCAACCACGGCAAGGGCGCGGCCCTGCGCAGGGCGATCGCGGAGGTCCGCATGCCATTCGCGGTGGTCCAGGACGCCGACCTCGAATATGACCCCCGCGACTACCCCACCCTGCTCCAGCCGTTGGTCGAAGGCCGGGCCGACGTGGTCTACGGAGTCCGCGGTTTCGCCGGCCAGACCGCGTTCAGCTTCTGGTTCGTGATGGGCAACATGGCGGTCACCTCGGCCGCCAACGTGCTCTTCGATTGCTACATCTCGGACCTGGAAAGCGGATACAAGGCCTTGCGCACCGACCTGTGGCGGCGTCTCAACTTGCAGGGCGACCGGTTTGACGTCGAGCCCGACATCACGGCGCGCGTGCTCAGGCTCGGCTATCGCATCCACGAGGTGCCGATCCGGTATTACGCGCGCAGTCGCGCCGAGGGCAAGAAGCTCACATGGCTCGACGGCGTGCGGGCGATCGGCACGCTCGTGCGGCTGCGCCTGTCGCCGTACGACGCGCTGTTCGGCCGGACAGCCGATCCCGGGTATCACCGCGAACGTCAACGGCAGCTGTCGCTGCGCCACCCCCTGATATCGCAAGGGGCCGAGCCGAGACCCTAGCTCAGGCCTGGACGTCGATCACGAGCCGGTCCGGGTTGCTCAGCCAGAACGCCCGATAGCAGGCGGCTCCGTCAATGCCGATGCCAAGCTGGACGACGCCCTCGAAGTCCTCGAGCCGGCGAACCTCGACCATCGTGGCGTAGCCAGTCACGATGTCCAAAGAGCCGCTGTACGACGAGTGGAGGTCGGCCCCATGGATGACCACCAGGATGCCGTTGCTCCCCTTGAGGGTCACCGACATGCCGCTGGGAGATGCGGTGAAGGTGGTGCCACCTTGCGGCTTGATCTCGACGGTGCCGTCGGGGCCTCCGCCGCTGAAGTCGATGGTCAGCCGGTCGTAACCGGTGTGAGTCCCGGTGCGGAGGCCGCTGACATTGCCGACAGGAGTCGCCACTGAATGCGAGCCGGCGGCCGAACCGGAAAGGCAGACGAATGCGGGCATGCTGGAGTCAGGCGTCGGGGACGGGCTGAGGCTTGGCGAAGCGCTTGGACTTGCTGTTGGAGCGCCAACACCCACGTTCGAGGGGCGCCGCAGCGGATTGGCAACAAAGAGCACGCCCACGATGAGCACCGCGATGACGCCGGCGGCCACGGCCGCGATCCAGAATGGACCTCTGGCTTCCGGTGCTTCGGCAATTGAGGAGCGCACGCGGTCGCGGAGCGCGGGGCTGGGCGAGCCGCTGATCTGGTCAAGCGTGTTGTTCAGCTCGCGGCGGAAATCGTCGTTGCTCACGTCAGAACACCTCCTCGATCGTGAGGTCGGCCCGCAGCCGCTTCGCAGCGCGGTAGATGCGTGACTTGGCGGCGGACTGCGACACGCGCAGCGTCTTCGCCACCTCGTCGAGCGGGAGGTCCAGGTAGAAATGGAGAACCAAGGGCAACCGCTCGTCCGGAGCCATGCGTAGAAGCGCCCGATGCAGGTCCGAAGAGCTTTCGCGCTCGTCCGGCGTCTGGGTGGGAACGTCGGCTACCTTGAGCACCGAAAACCAGCGAGTCCGGCGGGTCATGCGGCATTCATTGGCCACGATCGAGAGAAACCAGGCCCTGAGCGATGGGGCATCGCCCCGCAGGCCAGCCTGTAGGCCGGGTCGAGCAACGGATCGATCAGAAGCGAGAACGAGTCAATGTCGCCCTGGGCCGCCCTGGCCAGGATCTGGGGTCGTTGCTCCAACACCGCGGCAGACATATTGCTGCTTGTTGGATGCGGGATAGGGCCAGTTGGTTGCAGCCGGGTGGCTGGGCTTCAGTTCCTTCGGTGCGCAGCCGGCTGGTCCGGGGCAGGTTCGGGCGCCGAGGGTGCCGGTTTGGGCGGCCGGTCGCCGAGCCCACCAGACGGCGGCGATGGCTCATCGCCCTGGTCGCGGCGCCTCCAGCGAAGCTTCGGAGGGCGGTCGTTGCGGTACTCGCGCGCCCGCTCCGCGGCGAGCTCGAAGTTCTCACAGAACTTCTCGTAGCCGGTTTGCCCGCGGAGCGCAACCATGTCCTCGCGCAGCTCGTCCCAATGGAAGTCATGTCACGCAGCTCGATCGCTGCGCGCTGGATGTCGCGGGAGTGGGTCCTGACTACCGTCAGGCGGCGGCTAGAAGCTCATGGGCTATCCAACCGCGCTGTTGGAGGTGCCACCAGAGACGTTTGGCATCGCCGGCAACCGCTACGGGACCATCATCAATCGTTACGGCCGTTCCATCAGACAGGCAACTGACGATGGCTCCCACCTGAGGAAAGGTCCGCACATTGGCACACCCACTCACAGCGACCCGGGCTTGCGCACCGAGTCGTGGCATGTTCCCATCGGATGGACCGCAATGCGCACCGACCTCGTGCCACGGTCCGGAGGCGGTCAAGCCATCTCCCGACTTGACGTAGGAAACATACGAGATGCACAGCGAATTCTGGCCCTGCGGCGGGTTGAGATCGAATGCCACGTAGCCTGCGAAAAACCCGAGTTGTGGCTGACCATGCACTGACATGCACGGGGGAGACCCTCCGGTGCAGCTAGCAGGTAGGCCGGCTACAGCCGATGCCGCCGCCAAGATCGCATTTTGTTCATCAGGGGGCGCTGGAATCGTGTTTGGCTGGACAAGCGTCCACGAGCCGCGCGCCCAGGTCCATACGTCGAATTGATTCAATACCAAACTCGGTGCAAACGAAATACCTCCGTAGAGGACTACTTTCCCCGCGGCGGCATCGGCCGCCGATCTGGCAAAGCTACGCGCCGAAGGCCGATCAGGCGAAGCGGCCTGTGTCCACGCGGCGCCGTCCCACAACCAAGTGTCGCCCAGATTCGTGTCTGAGTAGCCCCCAAACATGACGACTTTACTGGTTGAAGGATCGTATGCCATGGTGGGTGCTTGTCGGCCGGGCGGACCGCCGACGGCGGGAACGTTGCGGGTCCAGGTGCTTCCGTTGAATGTCCATGTGTCCCCGCTCCGGCCGAACACGACGATAGCCTGATGAGCAGCGTCGTACGCTGCAGAAGCAGCCGAGTCACCGAAGAGTCCCGCCGCAAGCTCGATAGAGGGTCGAAGTCGGGTCCAGTTGTTTCCGTCCCACGTCCAGGTTTGGGTTACATCGCCAGGTACATCCACCAACGCAACCACGCGCCCGAGCTTGGCGTGATACACGAGTACTGGTAAGGGGGCAACCGGTGGGCTGGCAGCTGGATTTCGTTGAGACCACGTGGTGCCGTCCCAGATCCAAGTGTCCTGAAGTATTGGCACAGTGCCCCGGCCTCCCCCGCCGAAGAGGACTACCTGGCGCCGCGCCTCGTCATAAGTCATGCCGGCCCAAGTTCTGGGTGGGGGACTGGTGGCTGGCGCGAGCCTCGTCCACTTTCCACTCCGCCAAGTCCATGTTTCGGCGGTTGGCGATCCTGGCTGCGTCATTCCAGTTGGAAACTCGGTAGGCCAGTACCAGGTTCCAAAAGTCACCAACTGGCCGCGGGCCGCGTCGTAGGCCATGCTCGCACCGACAAGTCGCGGCCCCGCCGCGGCGTTATCAAAAACCGCCGCGGGTGGCGTGGGTGTGGCGACTGGCGACAGACGGGACGAATTCGCCTGGTCACCTGGCGAACAACCCATCATCAACAAACCGAGCGCCGCAGCGAACCGTCGCATTTCAGGTATACGAGATCCAAGCCACAAGGGTTACGAACCGCCACCAAGGGGCGACTATGACGCGGCCATTATCAGATGAAAGGGGGAGCGGAGCGGGAGGGATTTGAACCCTCGAGGCCCTTGCGGGCCTACGGCATTTCCAGTGCCGCGCCCTCGACCGAGCTAGGCGACCGCTCCGCGTTCATTCTGGCAACAACCGAGGCTCGCCTAGCTCGGTCGACCGCCGCATAGAAACCTTAGGGACCTAATCAGTCGTGGGGCGGCGGACTCGACCGTGCGACCGCTCCGCGTTCATTCTGGCAACAACCGAGGCTCGCCTAGCTCGGTCGACCGCCGCATAGAAACCTTAGG